>NZ_JAUVEY010000150.1:0-5306 GCF_030594565.1 Methanococcoides sp. | reverse complement strand
CCAGTGGCTATTCTTCGTGGACATGTTATTCCTCATTTCATCAGTTGCCCACTTTACCCACATGAAAAAGATCAGGATGTGAGAGGTATCCACATGTTAAACCTGTTAACGAACGATTACCAAATCTTTAATTCACAAAGCGTATTGAAGCTGGTAATCTCTCATTATCAGTAAATCATGCTCGGTAATCCGCCAATAACTATATCATAAAAATTCCTTGTCTATAAATTAATAGGTGGTACGATGGTAAACAAAAGCATATTTTTGAGCCTTCTTTTAATTGGCGTGGTGGCAGCATCCGCTGGTGCAGGTACATGGGCAACATTCAGTGATACAGAGACAAGCGCAGGTAACACATTCACAGCAGGAACTCTGGATATTGGTATAAGCAACAGTTTTGCATTTGGTCCTGTAGCTCCTGGTGACGCAAATACTGAGACTATAACCATTACTAACAGTGGAAATATAGCTGCAAATTCAGTATTCCTTAAACTTGATGTACTTGACAGTGAACCATCTGCTGACACCGAGCCTGAAACTGTTGCTGAAGATGGTACAGATAAATATGACATCAGCGAGATGATTGAGATTACCTCCATTAAATATGGTGCAACTGATATCTCTGGTCTTTACTCAGATCTTAACTTAAACAGCTATCTTGATCTTGATGACCTCAACGCTGCTGATGATGTAGAGATTAATGGTGCTTCACCTCTGGGAACTACTTCAGTTGATGTTACTATCGACATGACATTCGTTGCTAATGCAGGCAATGAGTATCAGGGTGACCTTTCCACAGTGGACGTGATTGTCAGAGTTGAGCAGAACTAAATAAATTGAGTGGTTTTCTAAATCCACTCTTTTTTTTAGAGGTAGTGATATGAAAACAATATTTACCGCGATTCTTTCAATCGCTCTGATATCTCTTCTGGCAGGAGCAGGGACATTTGCCTCATTCAGCGATGTCGAAGTCTCCAGTGGCAATGCCTATTATGGCGACCATGGTCCCAACAGGTTCGTTGCATTTCATGATGGTGAGTGGTACCAGTATGGAGCCAACCATTACGGCAAGTGATATCGTCGTTGCAAATACTGTCGATAGCGGTAGTCCTGAGTTGGGTGATATTATCTCCTATTGTCATTATCTGGAGGATAGGGATAACCCGGTGGTTATAACTCACAGGATCGTGGGATTTTCAAAAGATGGATACAGGACGAAAGGGGATGCCTACGATGTGGCTGACAGTTACGTGGTGAAGCCGGAGGACATTGTGGGGATCATGCGTTTAAAGATACCATACCTTGGCGGGCTGCCAAGATTTGCTTCCACTTCGAAGGGTCTTATTATGTTGGTCATCATTCCTGCCGTAATTGTTATTACGTCTGAGATATACAGTATCTTCGACTGTGGGGGGACTTTAAAATGAATTCAATCACAAAGGTCATTATTTTCAGTATATTGTTATTATCTCTCACATCATTTGGTGGTACTTATTCATATTTCAGCGATACAGAGCGCATCACAGGAAATACCGTTACTGCAGGTGTCTGGAACACTCAGGTCGATTTCCTTGAGGTTGATGTCTCAAAAGCCAAGCTTAGAGGTCATGGTGATGAGTCGAAACTCGAGTTAGTTCTCAAGAATATCGGGGATGATAAAATAACCATTGAAATGATGGATGTTGGCTGGAATCTCTTCAATGTGGATATGACCAATATAACGTCGATCAAGACTAGGAATAATGAAGTATTCAGTGGATGTAATTTGTCCGGTGATCGCCTTGAATGCAATGATTTCACTCTCAATAAGGAATCCTCTCCTAAGGTCAGTTTCCATTTTGATGGTAAGGTTTCAGGTCCTTTCATGATCAATTTCATCATGGAAGATGGTTCGAACAAAAGTGTCTGGTTTGACGTGGTGAAATGAGGAAGAACGTCCTGCTGGCAGTAGCTCTTATACTTGCTCTGTTAGTGGGGACTAACTTCATACTTCCCATAATCACAGGTTCTTCCCAGCTTCTCATTGTCTTAAGTGGGAGCATGCACCCCGGGATGAGGGTTGGCGACATGGTGGTCGTGAACTCCGCAGACGCTGACGGGGTCGAGTTGGGCGATGTGATCTGCTTTCTGGACCCGGGTGGTGACCCCAACATCATGATAACTCACAGGGTTATGTCCATGGAGGAAGGTGATGAGCGTGTCTTCCAGACAAAGGGTGATGCCAATGAGGAACAGGATAATTATCTGGTACCGGCGTCCAAACTTGTGGGCAAGATGGTCTTTGTCATACCCTTTGCAGGTTACCTTCCTGCTGCGAGCAAGAACTCACTGTTGTTTTTAGTCACGATCATACTACCGGCTTCCGTTCTGATCCTCGATGAGGTCAAAAAGATAATCCAGGCCAGCAATCCTGTCAGTGCCCGCAAGATGGAAAGGGAAAAAAGGAAACGTACAAGACAGATGCCTAATGTCGTACATGGCAGGGTACTCGGAGGGGTTGCATTAATCTCCCTGCTGCTTTTGATGGCACTTGTTCTTCCAAACCTGGGTGGGAATGGGCACACTACCCTTGAAGAAGAATACGTTTTCAAAAACTATGGTTATCTTTCATCTGTTTCAGTGATAACGCCGGATGATACTACTCAAAGACTTGCCATCGAACCGTGGTATTCAGTGATTCCCCGAACGAATGAATCCGTTGTAATGTCTTCATCTGGTCCGATGGATGTGGGCGTGACCTCGGTACCATACGTATTGCCGGTACTATGGATAATTTTACTGGCTCAGATCGATCCATATCTTCCTGCATTCTTTATTATAGTTCTCTATTCATCTCTTGCTATCGTCCTTTCCATTTCTTTATGGTTCAGGAAAACAAAAACAAAGGGAATTAGGATCAATTTGATTATCCGGCGTGTGTCCCGAAGCTTGAGAAGATTTCATTTAATGTGATAATTTATTTCATATGGCAGCCATACAGAGTCAATAAATTCATATATAATATTAAAAGTCTCATATTTAATTGCAAAACGGTATATTTGAGGGATCGAACTGAATGTAACATATCTTAAACTCAGGAATCAGGTTTTACAGAACACCAGGATCATATCTGTTATACTTGGGGTATTGCTTATTCTATCGGTATCTTGGATCTGTATGGAATACAGGGAAAATAATCAATACCATTATGAGCGGGTCATAGCTTCATCATATACACATTCAGCCAATTATGATTTTATTGCGCCTGTAACTCTCTCAAATCCCATATATGCCCGGGGTAAGATCCTGGATTCCGGTCAGCCGGCATACTTCTTCAGCGTATCCCCGACCATGGACGTTTTTTTCACATACGCAATTGATTCTATGGGTTCTGTGCAGATAGATGCGGATTGTGATACATTCGTAGTTGCCACCACCACTGGCAATGTGGGGGGGAAGGACAAAGTATTCTGGCAGAAGAAGTATCCTGTTACAACTGGTCCGCTTGAGGCTGGTAATAAAGGGGAATTCTCATATAACTTCTCTCTGAACGTTCCTGAAATTCAATCAAAGATCAAGGATGTGCAGAGTGAGATCGGCTACTCTCAGGGTGCAAAGGTCGAAGTTGTCACATATGTATCATATAATGGCAATGTGAACGGCAAGAATGTCGAAGGTGTAGAAGAATTTAGCATGCCTCTTATTATCAGTTCTTCATTCTACCAGATTCCCCAGGATCTTGATTTTAGCAATACTGTTGATAACTATGAGACCCTAAAGGTGAAAAATGTACCATCTATCTCAGTGCTGGTGTTCCCTATTCTTTCATTCTTTTCAAGCATGGTTCTGATCTTGTTATTTGGTCTGATCAGGAAACAGGAGGAAGTGCCTCTTTCACATATCAGGCAGCTGGAGGTGGAAAGCGAACATGCCAAGTTCAAGGATTTCATCAGCAAAGGCAGTCTTCCTGTTGAGGTAGGTTCATTGATAGAGGTGGGCTTATCCTCTCTTCAGGACCTTGTGGATGCTGCCGTAGACATGGATGCAAGGGTTATACATGATCCTCTAAAAGATGTCTATTTCATGATCCACGGCGGGATCATTTACAGGTTCAATACCGGTGCGGATATGCAGGATACGGGCTGCACGTAATGCATCATCGTTATCTGTTGTTGTGTGGCCTATTGTATGACCTGCCGTTAGTTCAGGAAAAAGAGCTGTCGTGGATGCTGGTTGAGCTATCTCAAAATATAAAAATGATAAAAATGATAAAAAATGGTTAGAGGATTAATGGTCCATTCCGGATATCCGGAATGAAAACTTATTCTTCCTCAGAGGGTGTTTCAATCTCAACTATCTCGGCATCCATGGCATTGTTCTTGACAGACTTTATGCCATTCATGCAGCCTGCTTTGGTCGCATAGCCCTGACCTGTTGCTACTATCTCTCCATTCTTTGCTTTGAGCCTGAACCTGTATTTTCCACTCTTGTCAGTATATACTTCAAATTTTGGCATATTCTCCCCCTTTTCAGTAAAACGATCTGTTTACAATGTGCTCCACATCAGCAAAACGCTGATCCGTTACTCCCATTAAATTCTTGTGCGGTTTGGCTTAAATACTTTTCGTCCAGAAAGGTTGTGGGGCAAAAAAAGTAAAAACGTTGTTTCTTCTCTTTCTTAACCCATGCACTCCGTTAGGAGAAACAGGTCTCAAGCCTGCCGCGTTTCGAGTTCGCTGCATGAATACACTGTTGGATTGGTCCGCTCTGCTACTTTGTCAATGTTCTGTTTGATAAACCGTTTACATTGAAAGCTCATGTGTGGGAGAAGTTTTGAGATGTGATGATGTTTCATCATTCGCTTAAATTTTGCATTCGATTTTTTTAATATCAACCAATCTCAAAATTTTTGTTATCAGAAACTAATTGTAGATATAAGTTCATTACTTTTCATGGGAAAACTCCGGGATATGACTGTACGAACTATTAGAAGGTGGAACGCTGATGACGGTACATCTTTCAGTGCAGCTCTCTCATTTTATTTAATACTCAGTCTTCCTTCCTTACTTTTATTTTCATTATCCCTGGGTGGAATGTTCCTGAAAGTGGAACGACTCCAGGCAACAATTATCGATTACGTTTCACCTTTTGCAGATGACGAAATTATAAATTCATTAAACCTGCTCTTCCATCAATTACCGGAAACAAGTTCCCTGACCTTTGGATTGATAACCAGTTTTTTACTTTTCCTTTGGAGTGCTGGCAACATCTTTTTGCAGTTCCAGAAAACGATCGATCATATGTGGGGAGTTTTGGATTCTAAAAAG
>NZ_JAUVEY010000082.1:0-9822 GCF_030594565.1 Methanococcoides sp. | reverse complement strand
GTAATGTTCAGAACAATACTGTCATTGGCCTTTATCTCGCCTTTTTCCAAAGCTTTCATAATGGCTGCACAGGCAATTGCAGGAGCAGGTAACAGGTCAATGCCTTCGTTCTCTTCAAAGAGCTTTCTTGCCTCGTCAGCTTCTTTGTTCGTTATTCCGTAGATAATTCCATTAGTATCATCAAGTGCATCCTTCACGCCACCGGTGGCTCCGTATGGTGGTTTTCTGTTGAACAGCACATCATCGTACATCTCTTCCGGACAGTTCCCATTGGTCTCTTCGCCTGTCCACATTGAATAAAGCGGTGCACATGGTAGGTTTTGTGCAAGATGAAGGCGTGGCATATTATTCCCGAAACGACCATCCTCTATTAGCCTCATGGATGCTTCCCAGGCGGATATACCACCAGTACCGCTTCCGACAGCCTGGAAATAATGCTGTGGTAGGCTCTTTGTAGTGAGAACAGCATCAAGCATCACGGTTCCCATTCCATCGCGTCTGGCAACGTTGCGTGCTCCGCCTTCACTGACAAAACCATCCCTTGATGCTATCTTTTCTGCCATTGCAATGGCCTGGTAGTAATCACCATCTACCGTTACCGTACAGACCGAAGATGTATCCTCTTCAGTTGTCCAGAGCCGATGGGTACTGTTCTTTGGAACTATGAGCAATAATGGATATCCTGTTATTGATGCTACATAGGCAAATGCCCTTGCAGTATTGCCTGCAGATGCCACAACAAGCACCCTCTTCTCATTGCGTTCCATGAGGCGCTGTATGGTTGGGAACGATTCAAGGTCTTTAAAACTGCATGTTCTTATGGCACCCTCCTTTTCAGGCCAGTATCCATTGAAAGTTATATTCAGATCGCTTAATCCCAGTTCTTTTGCAAACCCTTCGCTTTTGTAGGTCACAGGTCTGCCGGACCCCTTCTTGATTATGCCGTTTACAGGCAGCCAATCGTAATATCTCCATATTCCCGGCATATCGGTTGGCTCGATCTGCTTTTTGAAGTATTCGGTACGTGGTAATGCATCATCATCAGGGCAGTGTAATGCGTATGGGTCACGAACTTCTCCGCATCCGGGGCATTTCACAATATATTTGTTCATGGGTGCAAGTCGGAAAATATGTTTATATAACTTTTCATTAAAAGGGCAAAAATTGCCTTATTGTGAATCTATTGTGGTTGGGAATGTACATTTCGGACACAATCGTTCAAAAAAATGCTGCCCGCTCTTGAGTTTATTACCCAGAACAAAATAAAATGAGGCTACCAAAGCCTCGAAAAAAAGAAGGTTTCAGTCCTTTAAAATTCCCACTACTGTGAAATCTTCCAGTACATCATCATCATGGGGTGCATCTTCCTGGTCCTCGGTAAGGTCAATGCCTCCGTCATGCATTCCCTGATGGTCGCCGTCCTCCCATAACATGCTATCGGTTACGTCATAGACCTTCCCCTTATATGCAAAATAGCATTTTTCTCCATCTTTGCCGTTGTATTTTGCAAGTTCCTCTGTTGTGAATTCTTCCATTTGATTCCTCCCATTTTTCTATATCTTTACTATGTCCTAATAATTATTTATGCTTTTTTCAATGTGACCCAGAACATACTACCTTGTCCTTCAGGATTATCTTCCACACCAACCTTTCCTTTATGCAGGTCAACTATCCTTTTTACGATAGCAAGTCCAAGGCCGCTTCCCTTTATACTCTTGTTTCCCACACGTTTGAAACGCTCGAATACCAATGGCTTGTCTTTGTCGGAAATGCCTTCGCCTGAATCAGTGACCGCGATCTTACAGTTGTCGTCCGCATCTTCAATTCGGACCCCTATGTCCCCTTTGTCAGATCCGTATTTCAATGCATTTGATATTAAATTGACGAAAACTTCCTCTATCATTGGATTTGCAAGTGCAGTGCATGCCCCTTCCGAAATTATCCTGATATCCACACCTTTTTCTTCTGCCTGATACTCAAAGTTGGCTATAATGCCATTTATCATATTACCAACATCAATGGCTTCAAACTCCAGATCATCGGTAGATTCCAGTTTGGCAAAAGCTGCTGTACTTTCAATAAGTTCAATAAGATTTTTGGTACTGAGATCGATCTTTCCCAATCTTTTCAGCTTCGTTTCATCATCTTCTGAAGAAAGCATCATGTATGTATATCCACTTATCACAGTCGCGTGGTTCAAAAGGTCATGTCGCATGATGTCTGTAAAGATATCTTTGAGTTCATTTGAATGCTCAAGTTCTTCAGAGTATTTTTTAAGCAGTTTTTCGGACCTGACACGTTCTGTGATATCAAGGATGGCTCCAATAAGTCCTAACGTTTCTCCATTCATATCCGTGAAGACCGATTTGTGGAATATCACATCTTGTCTGCTTTTTGTCACTGGATTTTCGACCTGACTTTCATATATCTGGATTCCTCCATTGGCCATGAGTTCCATATCCATTTCGTGATATTTATAAGCAAGATCATTTTGACAAAGCTCATATACACTTTTTCCAATAATTTCCTCTTTCTTATGAGCTGTCATATCTTCAAAAGCTTTGTTACATCCGATATATAGTCCTTTTTTGTCTTTATAGAACATCGGTGCAGGTGTAGCGTCCATCAGTTCCTGGAGGAAATGAAGCTGTTTTTTCAATTCGTTTTCTGATCTCACGCGCTGAGTAATGTCAAGGATAACTCCTATAAGTCCTGCAGTTTCTCCATTCATGTCAGTGAAAACTGACTTATTGAAAAGGACATTACGTTCTGTCCTATCCCCTCTGTAAACGACTTCAGATTCGTATGTCTGTGTTCCGCCGTTCTTCACAAGTTCCCGGTCCATATGGTGGTATTCTTCAGCCTGCTTTTCATCATATACCTCATATGCGTTCTTTCCTACCATATCCTCACATTTTGAACCGGAAAATGTCTCAAAGGCCCTGTTGCAGCCAAGATAGTTCCCATTCCTATCTTTATAGTACACAGGTGCAGGGATCGCTTCAAGTAGTTCCTGCATGAAATGGGCGTGCTTTCTTTGGGCTTCCTCTGCCTCTTTACGCTCTGTTATATCGAAAACTG
This sequence comes from Methanococcoides sp., assembly GCF_030594565.1. Lineage (NCBI taxonomy): Archaea > Methanobacteriati > Methanobacteriota > Methanomicrobia > Methanosarcinales > Methanosarcinaceae > Methanococcoides > Methanococcoides sp. The sequence goes on along the minus strand of NZ_JAUVEY010000082.1, from coordinate 6,741 downwards.
CGCCGATCTGTCCTGCAACGTTACCATCTATATCTGTGAAAATAGAATTGTTAAAAATAACTGCGCGGTTTTGTCCGGAAACTGATCGCAAGTAGTACTCGTATGTCTGAGTCCCTCCCTTTTCAATGAGCTCCGTATTCATCTTATTGTACTTCTCTGCGATATCTTTCTCGTACAGCTCATAGACACCTTTTCCGATCATATCCTCTTTTGGAATGCCTGTGAATTCTGCAAAAGTATCGTTGCATCCAAGGTAGATTCCGTCCTTGTCTTTATAGAATATTGGTACTGGAATGGCATCGATAAGTTCCTGCATGAAATGAACTTGTTGTTTTTTCACCTTCTCGGCTTCTTTTTGCCTAGTGATGTCATTTCCAATTGCAATTGAGCCAATGGTCTCGCCGCTCTCATCAAGAAGGTCCCGTGAATTCCATGATATTATGCGCTTATTTCCATCTTTTCTCTTGATCACGGTTTCAAATCCTGATACCTTCTGTCCTTCGTTTATGATGGCAGTAGCTATGGCGAAGATCTCATTTCTATATTTTTTATCAGGATATAAGAGATCCCATATTTTTGTGGTTCCAAGTACTTCTTCCCTGGAATATCCACTTATGGCCTCTGCAGCATTGTTCCAAACAATTACCTCTGCATCCTTGTTGAGGACATTTATCAAGACATCTGCACTTTCAATGATGGTCTGCTGGAATTGGTTAAGTCTGTACAGATCTTCTTCGGCAAGTTTTTTCTCTGTAAAATCCTGCACTGTAAAGGTAACTCCTGCCGAAGGGTCATTAACATCGATAAGTGCAAATGTCATATAGATATCTCTGATATCCCCGTTTTTGCAAACCCATTGTGATTCTATTAATCCCGGTTTCTTGCTATCGATAATTCTCTTCAGTTCTTTGCCGACACGTTCATATTCTTCACGGCTTGGATATAGGATCTCAGTATCCTGTCCGATAAGTTCATCCTTTGTATATCCGAACATTTTATACAGTTTGTCATTGACATCGAGGAGCTTGCGTGCCCATGTGATTCCTATTCCGGTTGGTGTTGCCTGGAATATACTGCGAATATGTCGCTCTTTCTTCTCTTTTTCCAGGGCTATCCTTTTCTGTTCGGTGATGTCCTGTGCGGTAAAGGTCATTCCTACTTCGGGATCGTTGGGATCTACAAGGGCTACTGTTAGTAGCACGTCAATAGGTTTTCCTTCCTTTTTTCTGAGCTTTGTTTCGACAGTTACCGTTGTTCTGTCTTTTATAAGCTTAATAAGCTCAGTACCAACTTTATTGTACTCCTCTTCGGAATCGTAACATATCATTACGTTCCTTCCGATGAGCTCTTCTCTTGAGTAGCCTACAATGTCACAGAATCCCTAATTCACATCTTTGAATACCCTGTCCCAGACAACACCAATTCCGATCGGTGTGGCAAGGAAGATACTTCTATTCTTTGCTTCCTTTTCCCTAATGGTCCTTTCAGCAAGCTTTTTCTCAGTGATATCCTGCATTGTGAAAATATACTCTTTTGAAGCATCTTCAGGGTCCGCAAGAGCAAAATTAAGCAGTATATCTATTATCTGCCCGTTCTTCCTTTTGAAAGGATACTCTACGGTAGCTATTCGTTTTTCAGTTAGATTGGTGTATATCTCTTTCCCGGCCTTTTTGTAATCTTCATTGGAAATGTAGAATCTCTGGGTATCCTGTCCTATCATTTCTGATCGTTGGTATCCTGTCATACGACAGACTTCATCGTTCACTTCCAATATCTTCCGACCAATGACTTTTCCAATTCCGATTGGAGCCACATGCAATATACTGTCTGAACGGGCCTTCTCTTCTTTCAGGGAAGCTTCAATTTCCTTTCGTTCCTCAATTTTCTTTTTTAGGTCCTCGTTTGCCTTTGTCAGTTCAGCGGTCCTTTCATCAACAAGCTTTTCAAGATGTGTGCGATATGTCCGCAGATCCTCTTCCGTGAACTTATGTTCTGTTATATCTCTGAGAACTCCAATTATGCCTGCTGAGCTGCCATCTTTATTGCTCTGGAACTGTGGCAGGGTTTCCATCCAATGCGGATTTCCTTCGCTATCGACCAATCTGAAAGTTGTATTAAAAGCTCTACGACTTTCCATCGTCTTATGGAAATCATCAATGAGCCTTTCACGATCATCCGGGTATACGTGGTCCTCAAAATGAGTGTTCTGTACATCTTTAGGATCGATCCCATAGTGATTCATCTGTGGGCTGATATAGAGCACAATTCCTTCTGAATTCACTATGTAGAGTATATCACTTGTATTCTCTATGAGGAACTTGTATTTCTCTTCCCCCTTGTTCACTAGATCTTCAATAGAGACAAAACGACCGTTTTCTGTCATTGATGTTGCCTACCTTTCGGCGAACTACTCAGTTAACAATATTAATCTTCAAGTGTGTATATACAGTTCACTTTAATTATATATGAAGTGTTCTGTCAATCATTTTCCTCCAGAACTTCCACAACCCTTTTCAGCATCTCCCGTATCCGAATATGCTGCGGACAATGTTCTTCACACAGCCCACATTCCGTACACATGGAGGCTGCTTCTTCGGGGGGTACGAACAGACCATATTGGAAACTCGCTTTCTCAACATTGCCATACATCGAGGCACTGTTAAGATAGGTAAATGCGGCTGGGATATTCACCCCTGTTGGGCATGGCATACAATATTTACAGTTGGTACAATTGACTTCCATTTTCTCATTGTAGAACTTGCGTACCCTTTGGAGAACTTCTTTGTCATTGTCTGTAAGCGAATTTGCTTCTCCTTTCTCAGCATAGGCAATATTCTGCTCCACCTGCTCAAAAGTGCTCATTCCGCTAAGAACTATGCTTATTTCCGGCTGGTCCCACAAATACTGGAAACACCAGTTTGCAGGGGTGCGTTTTATCTTGGCACTGTCCCAGATGCGCTGTACTGTTTCAGGCACCTGTACGAGATTTCCTCCCCGTAAGGGTTCCATTATAGCTACATCTATTCCCTTTTGTGCAGCATATTGAAGTCCCTGCTTTCCTGCCTGGTAGTCCTCATCCATGAAATTGTACTGTATCATGCAGAAATCCCAGTCGTAGCCATCTATGATCTCTTTGAATACCGTGATATCGTCGTGGAACGAGAATCCGATATATTTGATCTTTCCACTGGAAATGGCGCTTTCAATGAATTCGAACATGCCAAGCTCTCTCATCTTGTTCCAGTATCCTCTGGTGAATCCATGCATGAGGTAAAAGTCAATATGGTCTGTCTGAAGGCGCTCCAATTGATCATCAAGGAATCTGTCCATGTCCTCCCTTGTTTGCACAAGCCATAAAGGAAGCTTTGTGGCAAGGAGCACCTTGTCCCGAAGGCTGTTGGCAAGTACCTTTCCAACAAAAGGTTCGCTCATTCCGGCATGATATGGGTAAGCGGTATCAAAGTAATTTACTCCCTTTTCAATGGCAAATTCGATCATTCTGGTCGCTTCTTCCTCATCGATCTGATCTTCTTTTCCATCGATCACAGGCAGTCTCATGCAACCAAATCCAAGGATCGAGACCTTTTCATCTGTATTGCCAAATTTACGATATAACATACAATCCCTCTATTTTATGTATAATCAATTAATTCTTGGGTATAGTTCTCTATCCGTATGTATCCTGTCTTTCTAAATGGTTGATGTTATTACTATTCATTAATTGCGATGGTGTTGAATTGTATAAAACAGTAGGTTCTTTTGCAGTTGTCCGAAAAGAGTTCCGGAACTCTACCTTCATAGGTCATGTGAGGTCCATCGATAGTGAGGCGGAGGCAAGGACCTTTATTGATCAGCTCAAGGGACAGTACAGTGATGCCAATCATAATGTTTCGGCTTACCTGATAAAGAATGACAATGCTCTGGTGGCGAAATATGATGATGACGGAGAACCTGCCGGAAGCTCGGGAAAACCTGTTTTCAAGGTGCTGGAGCTTAAGGGGTTGAGCAATACGGTGGTCGTGGTCACCCGTTATTTTGGCGGTATCAAACTGGGATTCGGCGGGCTTTCAAGGGCTTACAGGGAAACAGCAGTTGCCGCAATTGAGGAAGCCGGAGTAGTTGAGGTCCATGAGATGGTGGATGTGGTGGTCCGCCTTGATTATTCTGATATGCAGTCTGTCAAAAGGCTGGCTGAGGAATATGGACAGGTCACCGGGGAGGATTATAGTGATGTGGTCAAACTATCCGTTAAGGTGAGAAAGGGTGAGGAAGATGGTTTTGCAGACAAGCTCATCAATCTGACCAGGGATAGGGCAAAAATAGTGAAAATGTGAGCTCTGTCTGTGAGGCTGGAGTATATTTGATGTATTACTCTCTGTCATTTGATGGCATAGAAGCCTGCCTGCATGTATGATGTCCAGAAAAGCTCACATGTGGTGAATCCGGTCTCTTTTAGCAGTTCAAGGTGCTCGGAGATCGTTATCGGAAAATAAGCGGTGTTGAATCGATCCAGGTTCTCTTCCACAGCAACACTGTCCTTTCCACATTCGAGCTGGAATCTTCTCAATCTGTCCATGACGATCTCTATCCCTCTTTCCGTTGCAGGTGCGGTATTCTCGAACGTTACGAAAATGCCGCCCTTTTTAAGCATTTCGTAGCATTTTGCTGTGGTGTTTACCCTTTCTTCCCTGTTCAGGTAGTGATGGGATTGTATCGCTGTAACAACATCACATTTTGGTACTTCGGATAAAGGCAGGTCTGCGGTGGTATAATTTGTGAATTTGAACCGTTCAGCCTTATATTTTCCAAGTCTGGTCTTTGCATATGATAGCATTTCTTCGGAAGGGTCGTTCAGGTAAAAGTTGCACTCATCAAATGTCTCATTTGCAAGCTCAATTAAAGACCCTGTGCCACACCCAGTGTCAAGCCATACCTCACAATTAGGTTTTGTTGTTCTGATAAGGTCGATGATCTCCTTTTGGAAGCTGGAATAATGGGGTATTGTCCGGTGTATGTTCTTCTCGTAGTGTTCCGGTGTAAATATTGTGCTAGTGGTCATGAAATCCCCTCTTTTTTTCTTCCTGTTATCAATGATATACGATATTATTTATGGCTATTTTTGGGAGGATATTTCCCGGCATTTCATATATATTCTATATACTGTGCACCCTAATCTATATTATATGCCGATAAAGTATTTTCCTGAGCACGAAGGCGGTAGTTTCAAGTTCCCTAAGGTTTCAATTAAAAAAGATTTTTCGGGATCAGATGAGTGATCCCCTAACTGCATTATTTTTGATGAGATCGAAGGCATCCCTTAATTTCCATCAACTATGTCCTCTGCAGCTGAAGATTTGCAGGAACCGCCCGGGCAACTGTAGAGGCCCATGGACATGGAATGTTCACCACTAACAAAAAGAGCATTAAAAACCCTGTCTGCAAACCTTCCTGCGACAACCGTAAATGAAGGGATATTTAGACCAATTACACGACTCATTGTATTATCACCTATGACCATAAGTTATTCTTAATACTATCTAACAATGTCGTCAATTTATTACTAAAAGTAATAATACGTTGTTGCTAGTTCCGGCATAGCCCTGACAAGCTTATGTCTTTTATCCCAAGACAGTCCCTCTGATATCCCTTATACGATGAGATCACTTTTCGGACCTATATCTGAACTCAAAACCAAGGTGATCCAATGCGAACAATGCTATCATCATCACAACAAAGAGAAAGAAGACCAATGCATAGGATGCCAGCAGATATCGAATAAAATCAACCCTTGCAACTCCTGCATCCATATACGAGAACACACTGATCGCTCTATTGGATATTGGATAAAAATAATTTATACTGCCTCCGGCAAGATCATCCAGTAATAGATGTGCAAGGGATGCAGACACGGCAAAAATCCCCATATATAGAGCCTTGCCAAATTCCCGATATAGCATATATCCAATAAATGTTCCGAATAGGATCGCAGAAGAGCTGAAAAACAGTGAATGCGTTGGTATCGGTCCGACCCAGGAGTGTTCCATGGTACCATTTACAAGGATATTATAAACAGCCGGGATGTCCGGGTACAGTGCAAAGAATGCTCCTACAAACAGCAGCAATAGGATCTGCACGATATTTCTGGATGAAATATCTCTGCGAAGGAGAGCTACAAGGGTTGTATAGACTGCTATTGCACAGATGCAGAACACGAAGAACATAACATGCGCAACTGGATATGGCATATTAAAAGATAGAACGCCAGAGGGTATAAGATTATCTGATATGTGCTGGTGGGGTGTTGAATTGTTTTCCTACCGGTCTAATGAGAATATTAAACGCTGCAGGTCAGCGTATCCGGGTGCCAGACGAGTGAGCCCTTTATTGTTCTATTTTTTGAATATATTTTATTTCTACAGAGCCATATGTTCTGGAATTTTTTAATTTTTTGAACAGTTCAAATTAGCCTCTTTTGTAGCTACCTCTTTTATAGCTACCTCTTTTATCCTATTGATGATCGACTCAAGTCCATTTGATCTTGCAGGCGAGAGATTTGACTTCAATCCAATCTTGTCAATAAAATACAGGTCAGCATCTAATATCTCCTGGGGATACCGATCGTTCACTACCTTAGCTACAAGAGCAATGATCCCTTTGGTTATCATGGCATCACTATCGAGATCAAAGATCAATTTGCCATTTTTATTGTAGCTTCTAACCCAAACTTTGGATTGGCATCCG
>NZ_JAUVEY010000036.1:0-15134 GCF_030594565.1 Methanococcoides sp. | reverse complement strand
TCTGGTATTCCTAGCATCTCAAGGATATTTTCCCCGAATGATGATGAAGTAGCAAATGAATGGGCAATCAGGTCGGTGTAGCTGTCCTCCCTATTGCCAATGCCGAGAATATCAAAAATGTGTTCTGTCATGAAATATGATTGTTAACAGTTTTACATAAAGCTTTCCTAAAAATTAGAGAGGTTATGAATTGTCACGGTTTGGATTAGTTAAAGAAGTGTGGTTAGTCCCTATCCAACAATACAGGAGATAATTGCTATTCAATTTCAATTACTTTTCTCATATTAAATGGTCGTGAAAGCGTTAGAAATAGCCCAAAACGATGATAAATACAAGATAGCTATACAAATGTCGCCTGTAACATTATCGTTGCTTACAGCGTGTGAAAATGATAACGCAACATAAGATACCTTATGTTTCATTGGATATTTGATGAAAATTAGTTAATAAGTTTTACCTTTGTGAAAGAATTTTCCTGTTTCATTTTGCTTCATAATTTTGTAACGATTTTCTTTTGAATATATATGCCGGCAAGATAAATATCCAAAGCAATAAAACAGATATAACTATTACCCACTTTTCAGATTTTGATGCATCAAGATTATTTGCATCGCTGTATACAATAATAATGCTTGCAATAAAAATTGCTACAAAAATCATGTTAGAAAATACTGTCACCATAATATTTGATGAAAATCTTGCTGATAAAAAACAAATCAAACCAGAAATATACAATATAGGCAACAATAGGTTATAATTAGAACCTTTTGGGATGTTCTTTGAATTAGTCATTGAATATGAATTTCTGACACCACAATGTGGACAAATTTCAGCTTCATTTTTAATAATTTCTCCACAACTTCTACAATAAATCTCGTCTAAACCCTTTGTTTTCTTTTCCATCATATTTCCCCAGCAGTATTGAGTTACTTTTAGCATCTGATATTATGATATAAGCATGAATTGGAACGATGATAACACCAAGGAGCAAATAATTGAATGTTAAAAAGTTAATTATAGCCCAATTCCTAGTATTAATTTAACGTGTTAGCAAATCAGGAATTAATAAAAAGTAAAAAACGGCTCAAAAGCCATTTTATTAATCTTTGGTTAGCGTAGCACCCTGAACTTTTACAGAAAAGTCACTGCTCATTATTTCCACATATCCTTGTCCTTGGAATATTTCGTTTGCAATTATGTCGTCGAATTCCATGGACACGTCGGATTGTCTTTCAACATATCCCATATTCGTAGTTGTGTCCGTTACTTCAACCTTGTAGGTACCAGATGCTATGTCCACACCAACCAAGTATACACCATCTTCAAACACATCTCTGATATTGGTTTCTATGGTGTCTTCTGGATAGAGTGTCGCACCTTGAATCTTAACATAAGCATCGCTCTCTTTTATTCTTACATAGCCTGAGTTGGATATGATGCCATTTGCAATAATGGAATCAAACTCCATGCTAGCATCCTTTGACCTGTCAATGTAAGCCATGTCCACATAAGAATCCTTTACTATAACTTTGTACAAACCCGGCTGAATGTCACTTCCCACTTTATATGTACCTTCCTGTATTGCATTTGATATGGGTGTTTCTGTTTCTGGTGAAGACTTTTCTTCGTCATATGCAGAGGCTTCTACCCCTGTATCTTCAATTTCAATGTTATTTGTACCACTTTCGTCAGAACCCATTCCAAATACAAAAGCTGCTATGACCATACTTGCGATAAGGAATACACTCACTATCATAATCCATTTTATTACTGATTTTATTATTGTTACTACCTCCAGTTAGATTTGAAATAGATTTCCACTGTCTAGTTACATACTGCAAACATTTAAGAATAACTGTGAAGAATTTCGATTAACTTCTACAATGGCTTGAAAGTCCATATCAAGTATATAAAAACTCAATACTGATGTTTTTAGACATTTTACTTATTTATGGCATATTTTCCATGCCATGATCCTTTTCTTCTTTTCCTTTTTCTTCGGAAGGGAGCTTACATAAGCATAGGATATATCAAACCATTTCCTGAGTTCGATCTCATCGTCGTATACTGCCGGTGGTATTAGGGGCATACTCTCTCATGCGCCTGCCGTTTGGAGTAAATGGAGCTGCTTCGTCGTCTTCATAGAGCATTTGCTGGTCTTCCTCCTGCAGGCGCAGCATAATGCCATCGCCATTACGTGATAATATGTTACTTGTGTTATTTTGATTGGATAAAAATAACACAAAATACGAAATATGTATTAATGAGTGTGTAAAATATGCTATTTTTAAATAAATACTTTCATATAATATTCGTGTGGAATAGTATTCAAAATCCTTTACTAAAAGGGAGTTTCATATTATCTTTCGAGGTAATAATGTTATTCCTATAAATATATTCTCTAAACCTATTCCACATCAGAAGGAAGTCAATAGCTAATGAATTCGGAACTTTTAAAGTATAAGGATATCTCCATCAGGTATGGTGAGAAAAAAGTATTATCACATTTCGATCTTGATATTAAAAAAGGAGATCGTATCTTGCTGAAAGGCAGATCAGGTGCAGGTAAGTCCACACTTTTAAAGATGCCCATGGGTTTTGCCCACCAAACAAGTGGAAGTCTCTATTTTAATAACAAGCTCCTTGATACTAATACTGTATGGGATGCCAGGAAAAGGATCGCTTATGTATCCCAGGACCTTGATATCTATGAAGGGTCTGTTAATGAATTTATCGAGGAAGTATTTTCCTATTCGTTCAATGAAGGAAAACTTGACAGGACCAAGCTCAGAAGGCTTCTTGTTTACCTGGGTTTCGAGAAAGATGTTCTTGATATGCATTTCGAAGAACTCTCAGGTGGAGAAAAACAAAGGATAGGGATAATCATGTCCGTGCTTATAGGGAAAGACATATACTTGCTTGATGAGATCACATCATCTCTTGATAGTGCGCTGAAAGAAAAGGTCGCCAATTATTTTCTGGAACGCAAGGATTGGACACTTGTGATAATTTCCCATGATGATGTGTGGGAAAAGGAAAATGTAAAGGTCATACCGGTCGGTGTTTAAATGGAAGCCTATGATATTGGCTATCTGTCTTTGATAGCATGTTTTCTTTTGCTCGCAATTCCACTTTTTGTAAGTCACTACCTTAAGCTTGGACTTATAAACGAAACAGTTGTCTCAGTTTCAAGAATGATCCTGCAACTTGCTTTTGTAGGATTTTTCCTGACAGTGCTATTTGATCTGAACAACTCTGCTGTTAATCTTTTGTGGTTATTGGTAATGATCTTAATGGCGAGCCACAGTACAATAAATGAGGTCGGACTTGATCTGAAAAAGTTGCTATTGCCTACGGTAGTTTCATTTATAGTAGGTAATTTCCTGATATTACTTTACTTTAATATGTTTGTGGTGGATCTGGAAAACCTCTTTGATGCTAGATATTTGATCCCCATATTCGGAATGTTCCTTGGAAATTCTCTCCGTGGTAATATAATAAGTGTCAGCAACTTTTATGATACCATCAGGAGAAATGAGAATCGTTATCTATACAGTTTGTCACTGGGTGCGAAGAGGCACGAGGCTATTCTTCCCTATGCCAGAAAAAGTATCAAGCTTGCATTGAAACCTTCGATAGCAAGCATGTCAACGACCGGTATAGTTGCATTGCCGGGAATGATGACCGGTCAGATCATTGCAGGATCCAGTCCAATTCTTGCTGTCAAGTATCAGATGGCTATAATGGTCGGGATATACGTTTCTACTGTTATGACGGTTGCAATTGGAATATTTATGACGATCCGTTCAAGCTTTGATGATTATGGTATCCTTAAAAAAGATGTTTTCAAATCAACAAATACCTAATTACGCTTCTATTTACCTTTTCTTATTTTGTTGAATTTCTTGCTTCTTAAGACTACGAATTACTTTGTAGCTTAAATAAAGACTTTATATCCACGAACTATTTGTTATATTATACCTTCATAAAATCGATATTTTAAGGAACAGATCATCATGAAAAATAGATCTCTCACATTAGGATTGACATTATTGATCCTCATTGCATCCGCTTTTGCAATGGGTTGTACAGACAACGCTTCTGAATCCGTTACTAACGCTGGAGTGGATAATGGCGGATCTTCATTTACAGGCGATGGTGTTCAGGGAAATATCATCTTTGACGAACCTGTGGAGTCCTTCTCTAATGCCACCATCTATCTGAAAGTTGAGGATGTAAGTCTTCAGGACGTAGCTTCTGTGACCATGTCCGAGAATTCCATTATTGGCGTATCCATGGATGCAGATAATGTTCAGCCAGTGCCATATCAGATCAACCACCCTGAACTAGAGGAAAGAATGACGTATTCCCTTTCAGTCCATGTGGATGTTGATGGGGATGGCAGACTCTCAAAAGGCGATTATTACAGCACCTGGCACAATCCTGTACCTACAGAACCAGGTATTCACGATCTTGATGTTCATGTGGAAATGATCTGATAATTGCGTCTAAAGAAAAAAAGGGGACTATCGTTATGGAATGTGCAGCAAATCCCGTAAACATTGATAAATTCCTTATCCTTCCTATTGCTGAAGGGTCAAGGACTGTAACTGAAGTACTTTCAAAAGAGGGTTCTTTCAAGATACTGGAAGTGCTTTCGGAAGATCCACTTTCTGTAAGGGAAATTTCCCTTAAGACCGGTCTTCCTTTTGTGGATGTTGAAGATAATATCATGGCTCTGATGGAGTCCGATCTTGTGGAGAGAAAGACTCGATCCTCCGGTTTAGGGGGGGAAGACGATATCTACGGACCATCCAATAGGTTCGTTGTATTCTCTTCTGAAGACAATACTAATGTTGTATGAGATCAACCCCTGGTGCAAATATGGTCACTAAAGACGTTGAAAATAAGAACAAGAATGAACCGGAAGATGCAGATCAGGACAGTTCGGAAAATGTAGTTGTACTTCCGCTCAACGAAGATTCAAAGAAGATAACACAGACACTTTCCAATGAAAAGTCCCTGAAGATACTGGACCTTCTATCCGAAGAGCCTATGTCTGCAACGGATATCTCGAAAAAGCTCGGTCTTTCCATTACCACTATCAAGTACAACATTGACAGTTTGCTGGAAGCCGATCTTATCAAGGTACACAGGATTAAATGGAGTGCCAAAGGGCGTGAGGTCAAGCTCTATGAGCCGGTACAGAAATTGATCATTGTAGCTCCGGGAAATATGAATGTCAGCAGGGCTTCCATAATCAGTATGTTGCAACAGTATATCGGTGTCATAGGTGCTGCATTCCTTGGTGCTGCAGGTCTTCAATATCTGTCAAGACCTGTTCCAATAGAGAATGGAGGTGCCTTCGAACCTGTAATGATGGATGTTGCCATGGAGTCTGAAGTTCTCCGCGATGCACCCATGGATATGGGCCCTTCAATTGCTGCTGATGGGGCAGTGGAAGAGGTTGCAAAGGCAGTTCCTGAAGCAGCTGGTCCTCAGATAATGGACAGCATACAGACATTCTTTTCGAACCTTTCAGATAACATAGGGCTCTGGTTCTTCCTGGGATGTCTTTTTGCAGTTATGTTGATGATGTTAAAAGGACGTTATTATGATAATGCCAGCAGTTCCACAAAGAGGTCCGTAAAGCGTTATCTTCTGCCTTTGATGCTCGTTGGTGTGGTGATAGCTGCACTTTCCGTGGGAATAGCCCCTACAGAAGATGATCGATTGATTTTCCCTGAGATCGAGAAAATACCAGCTGACCATATTTTCACTGAAGAGGATAATGGCAGTACAGTATCGGTTCAAGCCGGAAGTATTGTGCGTATCGATCTTGATGCACCTTCGGAAGGGTACTGGCATCTTTCAGGAAAGGATGATCTGTCAGTTAAAGAAGAAGGGTATGGATATTCATCATCCTACAGTCCTGTGGCTGATGATTCTGTGTATGGATGGACCTTTGAAACCCCATCCATTGGTGAGAAGTCCATTATGGTGGAATACAATTCATGGGACGACCAGGCATCTGTTCCGAGCGATTTCGAGATGACCTTGGTGGTGGAAGGGGATAATGAACTGTATCCGTCATTTATAGTGGACGGCTACTATTATGGTGATGCGATCGAACTTGCACAAGGCGAGTGGATGCTCATCAGACTGTTCGAATCCACGGCTGATACATATACCTGGAACATGACGTTGACGGACGGTCTCCGGGTCAAAGGGGATGAGTTCATCCCGCAATCTGAGGGCTCCCTTTATGGAAAGCATGAGTGGGAGGTCGAGGCAGTTGAAGCCGGTGAACAGAATATCTCTGCCATTAACATGCAGCTGGAGGGGATCCTTACAGGATATGAACAGACCTTTGACCTTACGGTCAGGGTCCTTTGATATTTTTAGTTAACTTTCAGTGGAGCTAAGATATTCAGTAGGGTCAAGGAGCTTTCGAGGTCCCTTATTCCCAAACCAGTTTCCTCCAATATAATTGTTGTCTTCAACAACAGGAGTATCTTCCCCCAGCTCAAAGTGGAGCATGCTGGGATTCTTTTCTTTTAGCTTTTGTATATATTCGAGAGCATTCTTGTCTATCATCTTGCTGTTCAGCACAGATCCGACGTGACCGATCAATTGACCGGCTTCAACAGTATCTCCTACTTTTACGTTTGAGGTACCAAGCTCACCGTATTTGCAGAAAAGTCCTGAATGGTTCCTGATAATAAGATATTTCATCAATGGACTGTTTAATCTCTTTCAGAATTGAAGTAAATTCTTCTATGTGATAATTATATGAACTTATCTCTATGAAACCATTTTATATCTGTTCTCATATATTTTATGATCCTCAAATACTAACCTGAGATCCTTCTTAAAGATATCCAATGTTCAATTTCCATTAACTGTTTATATGATGATCTAACAAGTCATATTGGGGAAGGCATATTGTGGCGGGTCTGTTACCGGATGGGCTGCAGTTTTCCACAGTTTTGTATTGTAGCAGTATCTGAGGATATTCCTATGGATGGTCCAAAGATCGTATGAATGATAAATAGGGAGAAATGGGAGGAAATATCTATGGAAATGAGCCCGGAAGAAATGCAGAAGAAAAAGGAAATGGTATTATCTATGTGTGTTTGCGCGAAATGCCCCTCGTGGGTAGAATGTGGGGAAAAGGGAGGATATTGTTTCCCTACAATTGGTAAGAGTAGCTGTATAACCGAGGAAAAAGGCTGTATTTGCGGTGGTTGTCCTGTGACCGAAAAACTGGGTCTTACGCACGGATACTACTGCACACGTGGTTCTGAAAAAGAACAGCTTGGGATGTAATATTCATCCCTTTTTACTATCTTTTTAGTTATACTGCCCGGTAGTACATTCCATTCTCTGAGCTTATGCCGATGATCTTGTGCTCCTCGACCAGTCCTTCAATTATCGGGGAGAGTTCTTCTTTATCAATATCAAGAGATCGAACAACCTGCTCAAATGTACAGGGTCTTCGAAGTATGAGATCATATACCTCATCCGGAAGGTTCTCATGTTCTATATTCGATCTCTTTCTTTTCAGACCTTTGAGTACCAGTCTTACCCTTTCCCTTCCCAGTTTCTCATCGAACTTCTGCGCGATTTCTTTGAGCCTCGTTTCAGTTACCGGGATGATAAGATCTTCAGCAGGCGGTCGGCTTATGGTCAATATCTCTATCTCATCCGGATCGATGAACTTGAGAACTTCGATCAGTTTATCTATTTCCTGATCGCTTGAATTTGTAAGGTATCCATTATTTGAGTCAAGTAGCATGACCTCTATGGCAACCCTTGCACCTTTCATTTTCTGCAGTTCTCTTAGTCCTTTGATGATATCCTGAAGTTCGATCCCTTCTGCAGGTCTGTTGATGGACTGGAAAGTCTCTTCATTTCCGGAGACTAATGTAGCAACCACAAGATCTGCTTTTGAAAGGTTATTTCTAACGTCCTCTCTGTTCACGAGTGATGAATTCGTAATTACACAAATGGGAACATCGCTGATCTTCCTTATCTGTTCGATCATGTTACCCAGTTCCAGGTTCAATGTAGGTTCACATGTCCCTGAAAATGTTATGTAATCAAGATCATCCACTTTCTTGTGATAGTTAGTGAGGCCGTCGATCACTTCTTCAGTTGTTACAAGATCTGTAACGTCTGATGGTGTCAATATTTTCCAGTCCACATGTCCAAGCTGACAGTAGACACAATCAAAATTACAGTTCTTCCTGAAGTCACTCTTTTTGATGATGTCAATTCCAAGCGACCTTCCAAGTCTTCTTGAAAGGATTGGTCCGTAGATGATCCTTGATTTCATTTTGATCACATTTGTTGATGTGTACTCTGATCTTTTCTGTGTGGCTAAAGTTAAATGTTCTTTCTGATCATTTCCTGATCATAAGGTTTCCACATTTGGGGCAGTTAATTTGACCACATGGAATTCCTGGTTGGTGGATCTGTTCGTGACCGCAGTTCGGACATTTGCATTCTCCTCTGGAAATACTGACTCCAGCTCCTTTGCCACCACGTAATCCTCTTTGTCCTCGGCCTTGGGTCTGTCCTCCGACCATTCCTCCATTCTGTCCTCTATTTAGTCCACCCATTGGTCCTTGTCCCATAGGTCCTGTTCCATCCTTTCCTGGCATAGTATAATTTCCTCCTTCTACTTTTATTGATTTTCCATTAACTAATGCATCTGCAATTTTCTGCAATGTTCTTTGGAGCGTCCTTTGAAAGGTCGACTGGTGTATTTGCATCGTCTGAGCTGCATTTTCCTGTTTCATTTTTTCAAGAGAGCTCAGCCTGAGGGTTTCCAGTTCATCAATGGTTATGTTGACCTCTTCCAGATCTTTCAGGCAAACGCCTGATGGTTTGAAATGCCTTGTATTGTGGTCATAATTAACCATTCTCCTTTTTCTTGGGCGTCCCATATTATGCATTATAATGCATAATGTAGATAAACTTAACGTTCATCTTCAAAATATGTGTAATAAACATATTGGATATTTCCAGTTCAATTCGTTTTTGTTATTTAGTGCTGACAAGAAGAGAAATCTGATGACAAAAAATATCATCTGGTATCAATTATCAAAAAAGCATCTTTAGAATCCAACTATCTACTGGGATCCCTTCTAGGTGAGCACGCAGTTCATCAAAGACCCAGTCTATCCATGCCTGCTCTTCTTTACTGAGAAAAGCAGACATTTTTGCACTATCTGGCTGAATTCATTCATTCAGTGTTGTTCTGTATTCGTTTGCCAGTCTAACATACTCGGCTGCATTTTCAGCTATCATCTGTACATCTTCAACGGTCGCTTCTCTTCTGACCTTTCCGGGAACTCCGGTGACAACACTGTTAGGTGGGATTATCTTTCCAGGTGGGATAAGGGCGTTGGCACCGATGATGCAGTTCTTCCCGACCTCTGCACCATCAAGAACAGTTGAGTTCATTCCCACTAAGACATTGTTACCTATCGTGCAACCATGGAGAATGGCTCCATGACCGATGCTGACATTGTTTCCGATCTTTACTTTAAAGGGAGGGTCAGTGTGGATAACACAATTATCCTGAATGCTGCTTTTCTTACCGACAAGGATCTCGTCCTTGTCTCCTCTGATGGTTGCATTGAACCAGACACTTGAGCCTTTTCCAATTTTTACATCACCGATGATATCTGCAGATCCTGCAACAAATGATGTTTCTGATATCGAAGGTTCTTTGTTTTTGAATTCTAATAGCATCATATCTCCACAATTATCTAATTCTGCCTTAATCGTTCAGCTTTTTCAGAAGCCATGCCATATTCTGACCGAGGGTTTGCATGGTCTGTATCCCTTCCATATCGGCTTCAACATCTACCGGTAAAAACCCGAGTCCAATGTTCCAGTAGCTTGAACCTGGAATTATCATCTGGGATATTGTGAATAAATGGTTGATCGAGTCAAAGGCATGAATTGCACCTCCTCGTCTGGCAGCGACAACAGCAGCACCTACCTTGCGTTTGAAGAGATCATCGTTCGCTTTCGCCACAAATCCTGCTCTTTCTATAAGGGCTTTAGTTTCTGCATTAACGTCTGCAAAATATGTAGGTGATGCAATGATTATACCATCTGCCTCTTTCATTTTTTTGATGCAATCATTTACAATATCACTTTTTATGACGCATTGCTCGTCTTTGTTCTCAAAACATTTCATGCAGGCGGTACATCCACTCAATGTATTGTTACCTATCTGTATGATCTCGGTTTCAATACCGTCGTCTTCAAGTTCAGTAAGGACATGTTTGAGTAAAAGTGATGTATTTCCTTCTTTTCTTGGACTTCCATTAAATGCAACAACTTTCATGATCGATCTCCTGAAAACTTAATTCCTTGCGAGTGAGTAATCTGCGAGAACCTTGAGATACACGCTATCAACTTCCATTAATACTGTTTCGAACATGGCGATATGTACCATTTCCTCTCTGGCCACTTCCAGAAGCACTGCCTTCAGGTCTTCATCCTTTGTAAGGGAGGCCATTTGTTCATAGAAATTAACAGCATCCAGCTCGGCTATCATGCCAATTCTGATAAGTTCCTTGTCGAGATCTTCCTTACTTAGATTTTCAGGTATGATCGGCATTTCAGACATCATTTGCTTCTCCCCCCTTTATTTTGTCATCTCATCAACTTCAAGCTTGCCTTTTTCCATTTCCTGTACCTGCTGTTCATCTTCTCTTAACAGGAGTGTCTGGAATTCTCCGACATGCGTTTTCTCTTCCTTTGCGATGTCCAGAAGTACTTCTTTCACTTCTTTGTTATCTGTCAGCGCTGCCATCTGCTCATAAAGATTTATCGCATCCAGTTCAGCGATTATGGCTGCACGAAGGATCTCTTTGTTGATGTCTTCAGGTTTGACCTTTGATATGTCTATAGGTATTTTCGATAGCATTGGCTTACATCTCCATTTATTTTTAGCTGTGGGGATATGTAAGATATGGTCTATGTCAATAAGATGATCTAAACTCCCCAATAACATTCATCTTTTACATTATTTATATGTTGAGGAACGATGGCAAAGCTCAAAAGGCAGACATTCTTTAAAAAAAAGGTTGAATTGTGATCATATTTATCACTAAAAAGTATTATGGGCTTTATTCAATTCTTGTCATGGGTTTGATCAAACCCTTTGGACACCCATTTCTTTCAATGAGCCTTCAATGTTATATATCCATCAACTCTTATCAAATCCTCCGCATCTGCCAGGGACAGCTGCGCTCATCCAATTGGTCAATTAATGGTATAATCAGTACTTCCTATTCCCGAATATTGCAGAACCGACGCGCACCATTGTAGCCCCTTCCTCGATGGCAACCCTGTAGTCATTGGACATTCCCATTGATAGTTCCTGGATATCGATGTTATCCTGATCGACCTGCTTCAGCTCATCAAAAAGTGCTTTCATCTTCTTGAAATATGAACGTGTTTGCTCAGGGGACACAAAAGGAGGTATGCACATGAGTCCTTTCACCTGAACATTCCTGAGGGAATGGATCTGTGTTATTACCTGTCCGATCTCATCCGCCCCAAAGCCGAATTTCTGTGGCTCGTTGCCTATGTTGACCTGAAGGAAGACCTTCTGTACCTTGTCAATGGCTTCGGCTTTCCTATCAATATCCTGTATCAATTTCAGGGAGTCAACTGACTGGATCACATCAAAGAGCTGAACGGCTTTTTTAACCTTGTTCGTCTGTAGATTTCCTATGAGGTGCCTTTCACAGGGCAGGATCTCAGCACATTTATCCTCGAATTCCTGAACTCTATTCTCCCCTATGATGGTTGCTCCGGCTCTGATGGATTCGTTTATCCTCTCAGGGTCGATAGTCTTGGTGACGCAGACAAGTTTTGTTCTTCCAATTTCGTTTAAGATCTTTTTTATATTTTCATCGACTGTCATTCATATTCCCAAAACGATTTTATTAAAAATATAATTTATTTAAATAATTACAATTGTTGTCTATATGAACCAAATGCAATGAATTTCATATAAAACGTTCGTTTGTTTCAGCAGATTACTGTCGTTCTTTTTTTGCAAAAGTTAGAAATAGGCTTTCTACAAAGCCAAATTTAGAAGTATATTTCTACAGATACATAACCAAGATACTAAATACTAATCTTGTTTAATATTTATGGGGGTTATAAAGAATGTTATTTATGATCAGTCTTGAGCATACACCTGAACAGTGTTTTGCAAGAGACGAATACAAGGCAGAAATGAAGCAATGGGCTGGGGAAATGAAAAACTCAGCAGAGAAACTGGGTATAAAAATAAATGGAGCATATGTTTGCCCTAACGAGCATATTTTCTATTTCATCCTCGAATCAGACAGTTTGATGACAATTTCGGAATTCTTAAAACCGCCGATGTTAACGCATCACACCGCAAAGATCACCCCTATACTGACAATAGAAGAGACAGTCAAAGGGTCCACATTGCTAAAAAGCTAAATCGTTTCGTAGACTATAGGGGATCTCGAAGAACTCAGAATTTAAGCGATTGCATATAGATCACATATAAGTGATCGTTTGAAACCATGGGTTTATCGAAGTCCTTTACAGTAACTTCTATTTTTTTTATGCTCATCATAATTTCGACACTTTCACTCTCTGAGTTGGAGCAAGTGATCAAGGTAAATATGGAAAGAAAGGAACCTTAATTAAACGACAAGTTCGTTAAGGTTCACATTTCCATTGGTGGTTTTTATGTATATCTTATTTCCACCATTTCCTAATATCGCTTCCATGTGAGTTTTTTCTATTCCCGTTAAAACCAATGCTATGTCGTTCACTGAAATATCACCATTAGTTGTTTTCGCCTCTATATCAGCATTGAGTGACGTATTTATAGAAAGAGTAATACCTCCATTGGTACATTTTATATCTACATCATCTTTAAAGTCAAATATCTGTGCATCGATCTTTCCGTTTGTTGTCTCCAAGTCATCGATTCCTGTTGTTCCTCGGATATCTATTGCACCGTTGGTTGTGCTCGCTTTTACATATCCATCAACATTCCTTATTACTATAGCTCCATTGGTACTTGCTACTGTAGTATCCCCTTTTGTGTCTAAAATTTGTATATTTCCATTGGTTGTTTTCACAAGATCAACGGGAACATTATTTGGAACGTTTATATCCATATCAACAGAAACCCTGGCATCCTCAAAAGCGCTCAATGTTGTTTCGATCTTTATCTCATTATCGCCTTCAGTAACAATAATCTCAACTTTATCAAGCTCGTCTTTTCCATATCGGGTCCTTTTTGTAGCTTCCAATATGACCGTATCGCCTTCCCAGCTATTAATTTTGATCTGACCATTTACATTGATAACCATCAAAACAGTATCATTACCTGCTTCATACTCGCCATTGAAATCTTCAATTTCTTCAGGCCCGTATTTGGGGCCATACCCTGTACACCCGGAAAAAGCAGTAACGAGAAATACTGCCAACATCAAAAATGCAATATGATATATTTTCATCATCGATTTCCCCCATATTAAAAATAAAAGGTATTCGCATAAAAGACTGTTTATCCTATTGATCAGAGCAAAGTTCTGGGGTGTTGAACCCATTTAGAATTAATGCTTCCTATGCGTAACTTGCTTGGTAATGTGTGAGGTTCTGTATGTTATTTTGCAAGACCTGTCTATGTGGGTAAAAGAGATGATACTGATCTTCTGTGGAAGAAGATTATTGATATGTCTTATGTTGAATGGAAAAATGGGCTTTTCTAAAGGTACTTTACATTACATAATTGTCTAATTAAACAGTTTCATTTTGCCAAAGGCTATAAATAAAACATCTGTATTATTAGCTTTTAATATTTATTAAAAACACTAAAAGGTAATATGCATGGAATGGATATACTTATTAATTGCAGGAATGTTTGAAACTGGATGGGCAGTTGGACTGAAATATAGTGATGGTTTAACCAAGTTTTATCCAGTGGTGTTTACAGTAATTACTTTAATTTTAAGCATGTATTTATTGGAAAGAGCTTTGAGAACGTTGCCTGTTGGGACCGCCTATGCAGTTTGGACAGGTATTGGGATCATTGGGACAACAGTATTGGGAGTAGTCCTTTTCAACGAATCAATGAATTTCTCAAGGATTTTTTTCATTGGACTGATTGCTGTTGGGATCGGTGGCTTAAAATTGGTATCAGCTTGATCATGCATCATACCAGTATTTTATTAGAAAACATTCAGATTCGTGGATGAGAAAAATGAATGATATTGAAAAAAAGATAATTGACATTGGTCATGAGATCTTTAAGGGCTACGGAGTTGATAATTCCACTGCACAAATTCTATCGATACTTAATTTTGAATCCGATGCAATAAGTATGGAGGAACTGGCAGAGAGGACAGGGTATAGCCTTGCTTCTATAAGCCTTAAGATCAAAAACATTGAGAATTTTTGGAGTATAAAAAGGTTGCATAAGCCCGGATCCCGCAAGACATATCTGCATATGGAAAAAAATCTGTTAGATGCTTTTGCTATCCAGATCAGGAACGGCTTTGAAACCGAATTAGACATTGCAAAAACAAAAATAGATCCTCTTATAGAAGAATACAGAGGCAATGCCACTACCCAAGAACAAAAGATCAAACTACATACTTATGAAAATTATCTCTCAGAGATCAATAAGTTTGAAGAATTAATTCGAAATATATACGATCAAATCGATCATCTAAAAAAGAAGCAAGTTTAAGCTGCTTTGCACTTCTTTCGAGTGAGCTTTCTATACTTTGGACAGGGCAAAGTTTCAAACATTTGCCCTACTCAGATTGGCCAATATTTCGTTTTTCATGTAGTGCCCCCCCTCTATTGAGCATAGTTATTATAGCCACACTTCCAATCTTTCTCGATTTTCTCATGTGAGGGAGAGATTGAAGACTTGGGAATAAATATAATAAATGTTAAAATAGTTGTAACTATTCAGCCTAATTATCGTCAATCCTGTATCAACTCTAATACAAAAAATTAATTTGCAACCCTAAAATCAAACAATCGTTGGAACAAATGGCTTTCCATCGATTGCATCTTGAATAGCTTTCATCACAGAAAGT
>NZ_JAUVEY010000158.1:0-4768 GCF_030594565.1 Methanococcoides sp. | reverse complement strand
TACGAGATAATCGATACGCCGGGGATGTACTCATTACTACCTATAACTGAGGAGGAACGCGTATCACAGAGCTATCTGTTCGACAACGATCCTTTTGTTTATGTGCATGTGGTGGATGCGAAGAACATCCAGCGTATGCTTCCCCTTACGCTTCAGCTTATCGAAGCGGAAGTTCCCCTTATACTTGTATTGAACATGATGGATGAAGCAACCGAGCGAGGCATTGAGATCAATGCTTCCCGGCTTGAGCAGGAACTTGGGGTTCTGGTCATCTGCACGACCTCAATAAAAGGAGAGGGTCTGGACAAGCTTGAAGAAGCGATATCTAAATACAGCTTCCGGCATGTCGATAGTAAGGTAGTGTATAGCAGAGGGATCGAGTATGCGATCGAAAGTATCTCATCATTGATACAGGATGAATACGGCATCTCGAAAAGAACGCTTGCTCAATTGCTGCTTCAGAACGATAAAGTCGCATTCGATACCATCTCTCAGAAAGGCGAAGATGTCGCTGCTATAAAGAAGATAATCGATGGAACTGAAAAAGAGTACAACAATCCTCTTAATTATGTCCTGACCATAGAAAGGCAGGCATTCGTCAATGATATTGTTGAGAATGTCATGACAACAGGAAAAAGGGACGTTACACTTACAGAAGACGTTGAAAAAAGTTCCCGAACATCACTAAGGGAGCGCATCGATGGTCTTCTCATTCACCCTGTCACCGGAATTCCAATACTGATTCTGGTGCTTTATTTCGGGCTGTACAAGTTCGTAGGTGGGTTTGCGGCAGGAACGGTTGTGGATTATCTTGAAGGGACGCTGTTCGGAGAAATGATAAATCCCTGGGTCATCGAGAGTTTCAATGCTGCTGTGCCCTATCCGGCCATACAGGACCTTTTCGTAGGTGAATATGGGATACTCACACAGGCTGTAACGTATGCAATAGCACTTATCATGCCGCTTGTTGGTGCGTTCTTCATTGTGTTCTCCATTATCGAGGATACGGGTTATCTTCCACGTCTTGCAATGCTCATAGACCGTGCATTCAAGAAGATGGGCATGAGTGGAAGGGCTGTCATTCCAATGGTACTCGGTTTCGGCTGTTCCACCATGGCTACCATGGTGACACGTACTCTCGAGACTAAAAGGGAAAGGATCATCACAAGCATGTTGCTGTCACTGGCAATACCCTGTTCCGCACAGCTTGGTGTCATACTGGGTATACTGTCATTCAGTGGGAAGGCACTGTTCATATGGGCGATCGTGATCTGTCTGGAGCTGGTATTGGTGGGATATCTTTCATCAAAGGTCCTGCCGGGATCAAGTCCCAGTTTCTTTATGGAGATGCCACCCCTGAGACTTCCGAAGCTGTCAAATGTGCTCATAAAGACATATTCGAGGATGCAATGGTATTTCCTTGAGGTACTGCCACTATTCGTTGTGGCAAGTGTGCTTATATGGATAGGAAGGCTTACCGGACTGTTCGAGATGGCTGTTCAACTGTTCAGTTATCCATCGCAGTGGATAGGACTCCCTGCAGAAGCAGGGGTCATGTTCCTGTTCGGTTTCTTCAGAAGGGATTTCGGTGCTGCCGGACTGTTCGATATGTATAACGCAGGGCTGCTGAGTGACATTAACATCGTTGTTGCTGCTATCACATTGACATTGTTCATGCCATGTATAGCCCAGTTCATGGTAACTGTGAAAGAGAGAGGTGTCAAGATAGCTCTTGGAATGGCTGCATTCATCTTCCCAAGTGCTTTTGCAGTAGGGTTTGTTGTGAACTATGTTCTCACTACATTCGGGGTGGTTCTATGAAGTGCCCCCTTTGTAGCTGTGAGTTCGATGAGCCAGACAGGTCGGAATGTACAAGCTGTGGCAGGTTCAGCTCATGTAATCTGCAACGCTGCCCGAAATGCGGGTATGAGATTCCACCGGAGACGAAACTGGAAAAATTTGTCAGGGGGCTGTTCAAATGAAAATAAGTGAAGATGCAGAGGAAGTTCTGGAAAGGATGTGGATCTGCACAAATGAAAATAACGTGGATCATGTGAGTCTGGAATCTCTCGGGCTGCACGAAACATCTCCGCAGATGCAGGAGCTACTTAAGATCGGCAATATCACCATGTCCAATACAAACGCAAGCCTTACGGAGGAAGGTGCCGAAAATGGCAGATTGGTTGTCAGAAGGCATCGCCTTGCTGAGCGACTTCTGGTGGATGTGTTGAACACAAAGGACAAATATGTGCATAGTTCTGCATGTGAGTTCGAGCACATACTCCATAGGGGCATTGATGATAATGTGTGCATCCTGCTAGGGCACCCGCGTACCTGTCCTCATGGTAAATCTATACCTGAAGGGGTATGCTGCAAGAAAGCCAGAGATGAGTTGGAGCAGGTTGTCACTCCCCTTTCATTGTTAAAGAAAGGACAGAGGGGCAAGATCGCATATTTCAATATGAAGGAAGAGGGGAAGATGCAGAAGATGTTGCCAATGGGTGTACTGCCGGGCATTCCGGTGAATCTAGTCCAGTCGTATCCTTCGTATGTCTTCGACCTGATCCATACGAGATATGCAGTCGATAGGGAAATTGCGGACAGCATATTTGTAAGAATCGAAAGAGACTGATAACTAATTTAGCTCAATAATGTACCGCCAACCAGAGGGTTTCTGTCGTGTCACTGGTCCAAATGACTCTGTGTTTGCAGTGGGCAGGAATATTAATATGATCGCCAGGATTGAGGTGCACCACCTCCGAATCTTCAAACACCAACTTCGCTTCCCCCTGCAACACCATGACCCATTCACTGCGGTCTTGATCGTACCATTGTCCATCTGGGGTCACATGTTTCTTTGAAATAATACGCTCGATCAATACCCCCTGTTGATCCACCAAAGGCTCGAACACTTCATGGGTTAAATCGACTGGTATTTGGTTAAATATATTATGTTTTTCCATGGTACACCTCATGGGTTCGATCAATAAAAAGGACACCTTAAGGTACCCTTACATTGCCAAGATCATAGAAAATTGGCTATTTCATCAAGGGTCTTTTTATTGGTAGAGTGATCGGGGATGGTGGTTGCCTCATCAGGATATACCGCCACGATCAGCATGTAGGGACGGTCAACATCATTGTCTCGTCCACATACTTGCTCAGAAAACTCATGGGCTTTTGGGTGTGGGCGAGTTACCAAGGCCTGCATGATGCAAGGCTTGAATTAAAAGCCCAGTGGCGATACCCACTGATTCATGGATATAGTGGATGATCAGACCTTCACCCCTGTCATCAATAACTTTATCTTATGTTCCATACAGACCTCTGTCCTATGAAAAGAGGATATGGACAGCCCCTGTTCAAAGGAAGTGGACAGTTTGCGTGATATTATCATGCATATCCACGAACACCCCTGTCAGCTTGTCCTTGCGCTAACAGGAGGAGGTGCCGGAGCCATTGACCAACTTTTGAGATATGGGGGCGGTTCTGCTACGGTTCTTGAAGCTCTCGTGCCCTATAGTTCTAAAGCGCTCGATGAACTTATTGGTAAAAAACCCGAAAAATATGCTTCACCTGTGACCGTAAGAGCTATGGCCATGGCTGCATACCGCCGTGCTTTATCTCTTGCAGGGAATGAAGACACGATGGCAGACAAAGGATTCATGGGCGTGGCTGCTTCCTGTAAACTTTCTGTGGGGGATGATGAACGCGAGGGGCGCGAACATAAGATCTTCGTTGCTATACAGTCTTTCGATAAGACCCTCGTAAGAACGCTCATACTCAGAAAAACACGCTCAAGGGAAGAAGAGGAGTATATTGCAACTTGCACCATAGTCGATTCCATTGCAAAAGAATGCGGTTGGGCTGGGAATATGCTTCTTGAAGACCTTTTACATGGGGATGAGGTCGTTGAAGAAAGAGAAGCAACCGCTTCCAAAGAAGTGGCGCAGATGCTAGCTCTTCCTGATAATATCATGAACAGCCTGGACCTTGTGTCCGATGTTGTTCAATTCAAGCTGGGCGGCGAAGCTGTTGCTGAAAACCCGGAAGTTATATTCTCAGGTTCTTTCGATCCGTGCCATAAAAATCATATTCAAATGGCTGAGCAGGCTTTTAATAAATTGGGGAGGAAAGTTCACTTTGAGATATCTCTCACAAACGTGGACAAGCCGCCCATAGACCTTATATCGCTTCAGGAGAGGTTGGAATCTCTCAGGAAGTACAAGGAAGAGGTCTTTTTTGGTAGTGTTCTCCTAACGGTCGCTCCCTTATTCATTCAGAAAGTTAACCTCTTCGAGAACGCCACTTTCATTATCGGGGCAGATACTGCGAACCGTCTGTTCAAAACCCGATACTATCGGAATGAAGAGGACATGAGGGATATGCTGAAAAATTTCAGGATCAGGAACACTCATTTCCTTGTATTCCAGAGAAAAGGGGTTGACCTCGAGCTTGAGCCTGAGATATACGACCTTTGTGAGATAGTTCCTCTTGATGACTACCTCGATAATGGCACTTCTTCAACTTCTATTAGAAAAGAATTGTTTAAGAATGAATGATATTGTTAGGGAGTGAATGGATCAAGTTTGATATTTTGTTCTTTATATGTGAGATACAATATATGTGCACAGGAAAGTATTTATCTGGTTGCAATACATTTCTGAACATAGGTATTTCGAGGGAATATTTTGAACAAATATGAGAAATTCACTAAATTGGAGAACAAAAGTTACTCTGATGTCACACGTTTTCTGAAAAAGACCAC
>NZ_JAUVEY010000072.1:0-10604 GCF_030594565.1 Methanococcoides sp. | reverse complement strand
AGGTAATGTCAAGATGATGGTCTGTAAGGGAATACAATTTCTTTGGAAGACCTTTTCTGCCAAGACCAATGAGCAGAAGATAGGAACGGTTGCGCATCACGCCTTCAGCGATATCTTCCGGAGTGACGGTGAACTTTTCCTCAGGCATTGAGGTAGTTACCACAGCAGTTCCGAACTGGGACTGGAAACCTTTTTTTGGAAGATCGAAAATGAACAGACGGTTATTCTCATGCAATGCCTTTAGATATTTACCAGACCCGCCGATAGTGGTCTTATCCATAACATATTCCACAAGCTCCTCAGGGGTCATCTTAAAAGGAAAATCAAAAAGACAGAGGGTCAAACCGTAAGCATAACAGATCGGTGCAGCTCTTGCAATTGCACGATAATGAGCATCCAGCACCTTTATTTTATCATAAGTATTTATAAGACCAAGTGTTAACACAATTTAAACCTCGTTCAGTACTATACATAGAACATATTGTTTACAGTTGTCGTATCGGTCACATTCACGACAATCCTGCCATAAGCTCGCTTTTTCCGACATAGGAAGTTCCACAAAACCCATTTTTTTGAAAAACACAGGAGATGTAGTCCTTACATAAAGCCGCTCATGGGAAACAGCCCCCATGAGCCTGGCTATCATTTTTGACCCTACCCCCATTCCACGATAGGTAGGATGGACTGCAATGGAATGAACCTCACAACATTCCTTATCCGAAACTGCTGCCACTCCAACGATCTTGCCATCCACTTCAGCAACTATGAAATCCTCCATAGGAACATCATCAATATCAAGGAAATATGTCCCCATAATGCCTTCAACAGACCTACGATCAGATATTTCGGCATATCTTATCGCCACATCGATATTTCCCTTCATTTTCAGAGGACCTCATCCATGCTGCCACTTCTGAAACCTTCCAGATCAAGCGTCACATACGGACAGCCCATTTCTTTCAGGCAGCTAAGGACCGGTTTTCTATTTTCAATGATAATAGGAATATCCACGGGCTGTACCTCGATACGGGCAATATCATCGTGCACCCTTACCCTTACAGAAGATATTCCCAAGGAGTGAATGAGATCTTCTGCAGTTTCAATTTTTCCAAGGAGATCAGAGGTCACTTCAGTGCCATAAGGAAGTCTTGAAAGAAGACAGGAATTTGAAGGTCTATTAGCAACATCAAGTCCGAGATAGGATGCCATCTCTCGAACTTCCTCTTTACTTACATTAAAATCGACATAAGGGGTAAAGATAGAAGAACCGGCTTCCCTCAGGGCTTCCAGTCCGGGTCGGCGACCGGTTATTTCGGAAGCATTTGTCCCTTCCATAATTACGTTCAACCCTTCCTCTGAAGCTACGCCTTTTAGCTTTTTGACAAAGTGCTTCTTGCAATAGTAGCATCTCTGAGGATCGTTCATTCTTATACGCTCATCAGAGAGGATGTCATGGTCAAGAACAATGTGCCTTATACCAATAAGTTCTGCTGTTCTTTTTGCATATTCAAGTTCACTTTGCAGGATCACAGGTGAATAAAGGGTGACTGCAAGAGCATTGTCCCCCAATGCATCGAATGCCAGGGCAGCAAGAGTTGAACTATCCACGCCTCCTGAGAAAGCAACAAGCACTTTTTTTTTCTTAGCTATGGCCTTTTTTATAATACCCATTTTATCGGGAAGTGTCAATTCTATTGAGGGGTCCACGCTAAATCCAAAGTACCGAAAAGATAAATAAGTACTGTATGAGGAAAAACGGGTTAGAACAGATTATTTTTTATTATCTATTCGCATAGATAGATTATATATCTTATCATGATGATAATTGTTATATTGTATAATGAACAAATTTGTACATTATAACAAGAGAGAAAGGTGAAAAAGTGGATAATGAATGGGAGATAGACCTGAAATTACCGGATATATCTGCAATGGCCACACTGCTGGCAACTGCAATATGTTCTGCCATAATGGGTGCTGCTGAGATCGCTTACACGATGTTGTGGATCACCGCTGCGTATGAACGCCATGGTAAGGAATTCTTTATCGACCTTATCAATGCAAAAGCACTTACATGGACCGCAGAATTCGTTATTGTCGCGGGATCGTTGATGTTGCTTTCCTCAATGATGTTCCTGATAACAATGTTCTACTCACTGATAGAACTGAATGCGGTGAGGGATCCAAGCAAGAAGATCAGGATGAACGTAATATTCCTGCTTTTCATAATTGCAATGATATTGCTGTTCATAGCACTCATTTCAGCATTGATCCTGAGATACATATGATCGGAAAGACATACAAATAATCCAACAGAGGGGATATCATGAGCTTTACCAATATTGCAGGCACCATAAGAGAAGTGCCAAAACCGGTCGAAAAGAAGAGAACGACCTTTGAGGAGATCCAAAAAACGGCTACCAAGACGAAAAGGGTAATGTACCCTATTTCGGGGATCGTGGGACAGGAAATGATGCTTCGGGCATTGATACTGAATGCAATCAATCCATCCATCGGAGGAGTTCTGGTACGAGGCCAGAAAGGGACAGCCAAATCAACAGCAGTGAGAGGATTAGCAGAGATCTTGCCGGAGATCGAAGTGATCGGCGGATGCAAATATAACTGTGACCCCCTGGACACCGACACGTTCTGCTGGGAATGTGTGGACAAACAGAGGAAGGGTCAGATAAAGGTAGAAAAAGTACCCATGAAGGTCGTCGATCTTCCGGTTGGAGCTACCGAGGACAGGGTAGTTGGAAGTCTAGATATAGAGAAGGCTGTAAAGGAAGGCACCCAGGCCTTTGAACCGGGTATCCTTGCCAATGCGAACCGAAATATCCTTTATGTGGACGAGATCAACCTGCTGGATGATTTTGTAGTGGATGCATTACTCGATGCTGCTGCAATGAACGTGAATACGGTGGAAAGAGAAGGGATCAGTGTAAGTCACCCTGCCAATTTCATTATCGTGGGAAGCATGAACCCGGAGGAAGGAGAGCTTCGACCACAGCTTCTTGACAGGATAGCCCTTCAGGTGGAAGTTGAGGGAATTACCGATATTGAGCAAAGGGTAGAGATCATTGAGAGAAGGAACCAGTTCAACAAGGACCCGCAGGAGTTCAGAAGGGAATTTGAATCTGAACAAGAGAAATTGCGTGCCAAGATAATCAAGGCAAAGCAGGCAATAGGCAGGATATCCGCAACAAGGGACAATCTGCGGACAATTGCGAAGATATGTGTCGCCTTCAATGTTGATGGTCACAGAGCCGATATTATGATAGAACGTACTGCACGCACAAATGCGGCTTATGAAGGTAGAGAGAGGATCACCAACGAGGATATTATAGAAGCCGCAGAGATGGTACTGCCTCACAGAATGAGAAAGAAACCATTCGAAGAAGAGGAGTTCAGTGCGGAACAACTTCGGGCTGTAGTTAACGGAACTGTTTAAGACAGGTATATCGAATGAAGGATCAAGTTACCGCATCTCGTTTGAGGAAAAGCCTTGACAGGAACTATGATGTCGGGGTATTCAATCCGGGCAGACCGGTAATAAGCGTTCGGCTGCCCCTTACAGAGCTTTCTCAGATAAGTGGGACTGATACCGAGGCGGTTCACAAAAAGCTCATTTCAGGAACAGGGTCGATACAGCCGGAAGATGTGAAGGAGATATTCATTATCGCTGATAACGACCATGTGATAGTTGATCCGAAGGATTTTTTCAAGTCATTTAAGAAAGAGTCAGAGGTTGAAACGGTCTTTGAGGAAGAACAAGAATTTCCCAAGAAAGATGATTATGATATCATGAGGATAACTATCCCTGAAAATGGAGTCGAGCAAGGAAGCAAAGAGACCGTTGACAAGGCAATTGATGAGGTAGAGGTCCATCTTGTCCCGAGGGAATATGAACCGAAGTTCGAAACGGGTCCAAAACGGATTAAGAAAGAAAAACCTGTACTTGTCAAGAGAAACAAGCAGAACTTGGTAGTGGATATCCCCGGAGCAAAGGAAGATATACCAGAGATAATTCCAGAGGAAAAGCAGACTTTGGAATTACTGGAAACAAAAGTACCGGAGGCAGAAGGGGAAGTATGTAACGATCCGAAGATCGAAGAGCCGGGCCCAATTTCTGAGAACCGGAAGGATACTGCTGAATTTGAAAGTGAACAGAACTGTGCCCCCGAAGATATATCAAAGTCAAAAACAAAGCCTGAAAGAGATGATCATCTCGAAGATGAGAAAGCAGTGAGCAAGATACTTACGGATTTTGCGAAGAACAAGCAGAAGAAGAAAGTAGTTTCTGGAAGATTGAAATCCGGGAGACGGGCAGAGGTTCTCACCAAGGGTAAGCGAGGGCGATATGTCAGGTATAAGATGCCTGGAGATAAGGTGACGGATATCGCCATTGCGCCTACTGTGCGTGCAGCGGCACATCACGCCAAGGACGGGAAGATAAGCATTAAAAAGAGCGATATCAGGGAAAAGATAAGGCGACGAAGGATATCCACGCTGATAAATATCGTTTTTGATACTTCTGATTCCATGGATGAAAAGGAGAAGATCAAGATCACAACAGATGTTGTTCTCGCACTTCTCAAAGATGCGTATCAGAGAAGAGACAGGGTATCTCTTGTTACATATAGCGGAAGGTCGGCAGAACTCGTGCTACCGTTCACTTCGTCCGTGGAGTCTGCAAAGAGATATCTGGAAAAGGTGCCTTTCGGAGGGACCACACCAATGGTCTCCGGCATACTCACAGGTGTCGAGACCATCCTCCAGGAATTGAAGCGTGAACCTTCAGCTGTTCCTATTATGATACTCGTGACAGATGGTACTGCCAACGTCCCATTGAACCGGGGCGGGAGTATAGAAAGGGAACTGCTACAGGTATGCAAGGGTTTTAACGATTACAGGATAAACATGCTTGTTGTCGATATCAGTAGGAATGGAAGTGACCTTGCGGAAAAGCTGGCAGATGTTGCCTGCGGTAAATACTACCATCCAGTACTTTTAAGTAAAGAAACACTTTATTCTGCTATAAAAGGAGAGCGTAACGATCTGACAGATATTGCATCTTCTGCCTCTAATCTTCGATGAGGCGGGGTCGTTACTCCCGGGACTGCGAACGCGGTCATTTTTTAAACATAAAAGGCAGGATAACATGTTAGAAGTTCTTCAGGAATCACTCCGTAAGGCACCCATTGTGATAAGAGGCGAATATCCGTATTTCATACACCCGATCTCAGATGGTGTCCCATCCCTTGAACCGGAACTGCTGGATGAGATCGCAGACCATATGATAGATATTGCGGGAACCGATTACGACAGGATAGTATCCATCGAAGCAATGGGAATCCCACTGGCAACGGCACTTTCAATGAAGACAGGAAAACCCATGTCCATTGTCAGGAAGAGGCAATACGGACTTGAGGGCGAGGTAGTCCTTTCACAGAGCACAGGTTATTCAAAAGGCGAGCTTTACATCAACGGAGTGAGCAAGGGCGAGACTGTCCTTGTTGTGGACGATGTTATCAGTACCGGCGGCACATTGAAAGCCCTTCTTCCGGCACTTGAGAACATGGGTGCGAATATCTGTAATGTTATCGTGGTCATCAGCAGAGGCGATGGTGCTGCAAAGATGAGCGATATGGGCTATAATGTCAATACCCTTGTGAAGATAGATGTCGATATGAACGGGGTCTCTATTCTGGAGGTGGCCGGTGAGCAGCAGTGAGCCTTTCGATTTTCAGATAGACCATATCATTGAGATAATAAGGAAAGTGCAACCTGAGATCATAGGACTGCAATTCCCGGAGGGTTTTAAGAGGCGAGGTCCTACTATTGCTTCAGAGATCAGTGAAGCTACCGGAGTGGAGATTATCATTTCTGCAAATCCTTGTTATGGTGCTTGTGACCTCGACATACCCATACTTGAAAATGTTGACCTGCTTTTCCATTTCGGACATGCTCAACTTGATGATAACAGGTATAGCGACAAGGTCATTTTTATAGAGACACGCTCCGATGCGGACGTCAAGGATGTTGTTCTCAAGGCCTTGGAGGAACTCCATGGGAAGAAAGTGGGACTTCTGACCACTGTACAGCATGTCCATAAGTTGCCGGAGGTTCGGGAGATCCTGGAGGCCAACGGCAAGGTCGTAGCCATAGGAAGAGGCGACAGTAAGATTGCATACGCCGGACAGGTGCTGGGATGCAATTTTTCGGTTGCTGACGACCTGGACTGCGAGGAGTTCCTTTATATCGGCAGTGGAGGGTTCCATCCACTTGGGGTTTCGCTTGCTACCGGAAAGAGGGTTCTTATTGCAGACCCATTCTCGAAGGAGGTGAGGGAGGTAGACCCGTCCCTTATCATGCGTCAGCGTAGTGCGGCCATTGCGAAGTCACTGGATGCCGAGTCTTTCGAGATCATTGTTTCCAGTAAACCAGGGCAATACAGAATGGAACTTGCCAGGGAACTTAAAGAACTTGCCGAGGAGAAGGGGAAGACCGCTTATATATTGATACTCGACCTCATCACCCCTGACCAGATGCTGCAGTTCAAAGTGGATGCTTTTGTGAGCACTGCATGTCCGCGACTTGCTGTGGATGAGGTGGGAAGGTTCTCCGCACCCATGCTCACCCCACAGGAATTCGAGATAGTTCTCGGAAAGCGTGAGTGGGAAGACATGGTCTTTGATGAGATAAGGGGAGACTGAGGATCATGAAGCAACGCAAGCTCGAGATCCTCCTTGAAAAGGTAAGGGGGTTCGAGAAGCCTAATGTAACCCTGGAACAGTACCCTACCCCGGCTTTGCTTGCGGCGGAGATGCTTCATTTTGCGTTCATGAAGGGAGATCTTGAGGGTACGGTCTATGATCTGGGGTGCGGCACAGGAATGCTTGCCATCGGTGCAGCTGTCCTTGGTGCTGAGAGGGTTGTGGGATTCGATTCAGACCCGGGAGCACTGGAGATCGCCCGGGAGAATGCTGAGATGATCGGTGTCGATGTGGAATTCGAGTGTAAGGATATCAGACAGGTCAGAGGACATGCAGATACTGTGGTCATGAATCCGCCTTTTGGTGCACAGGTAAAGGGAAGTGACAGACCTTTCCTCAAAACCGCGATGAGAGTGGCGGATGTGACGTATTCAATACACAATAGTGGAAGTCTGGCGTTCGTGAAAAAGTTCATTCAACCTGCGGTCATCACGGAATGGTACAATACTGGATTTCCGATAAAACGAACATTTAAATTCCATAAAAAAGATGTAGAAAGAATTGAGGTTGAAATTTACAGGATTATTACAGATAATTGCCAGACCGATCAAAAGTAATTGCTGGCGTATTTAAATTAGATGAGGGATTCCTATTAGAATAAGAAACCGCAAGAAAACGACCAGAAGGAGCATGAAGTCCTTAGGTGAGAAGCCAGAGGTCGAAGAGGAAGTATTAGATACTGCCAGTAAAAAGGTAAAAGTGGCAGAAAAGAAAGTAGAGAAGAGGAAAACCGAGACCCCTAAGACTAATACGGAAGATGATCACGTGGAAGAGGAACAGCATGGAGAGAAGGTCCTGGTAATGCCTGGTGACATTATCGGCACTACCGAGGAATTTGAAGCAGGGGATAACACTTACATTGTCAGAGGTGACATTCTTTCACTTGCCACCGGCTTCGTAATGGTGAACAAGAAGCGCAGGACTATATCTGTAAAACCGACTACAAGCATGCCACCAACTATCAAAAAGGGTGACATACTGATAGGAACGGTCGTCAATGTGCGTGATTCCATGGCACTTGTGCAGATAGAGGGGATCAAGGGTGTCGTTGACCGTCAGTTCATCAAACCCGGAGTTGCTGCCATTCATGTTTCCAATGTGAAGGAATCATACGTTAAGGAAATGTCAAAGGAGTTCGCTGTAGCTGATGTTGTTAAGGCGAAGGTCATCAACATTGAGAATATGAGGATGACGACTTCCGGAAAGGAACTTGGTGTGATGGTCGCAACATGTGCCAATTGTGGAAGTACGTTGAAAAAAGATGATCAGGTATTGAAGTGTGCTCAATGCGGACGTACAGAGTCACGTAAGATATCTTCCGATTACGGCACCGGTATTATTTAAGTTCAACAGTAAGGAGATTATAAAATGGAACTTAAGATCTTAGAAAAATCTGATGATGAGATGAAAATGGAGATAGCTGGAGAGAGTCATACACTCTTGAACATGCTCAAGATCATCCTTCTTGAAGATGAGCGCGTCCATACCGCATCTTATGATATGAAACACGTAACGGTCAGTGAGCCTATTCTTTTCATTAAGACAGAGAATGCTGATCCCATAGATGTTGTCAAGGATGCAGTGGCTAAATTGATCACAGATTGTGAAGAGTTCGCCACCGTTTTCAATAAAGCTGTGGAATGATATTTCCACACTTTTTTACTATTTTAACCCATTAGTTGCTACTTTAGAAGAGCAAGAAGTGACCAAACAGAAGTGAGTATATGACACTTGACGATGCTGCATTAAAGAATTTCGGATTCATTGAACGCCCTACTAAGAATATGATCAATATCGATCCCCTGCAGACCGGAGGGATACTGACAGAGGATGCCAGACGTGCTCTGGTGGAATGGGGAGACGGATATTCCATCTGTGATAACTGCGGAGGCGTTCTGGACCTTATTAAGAAGCCTCCTGTACAGGAGTTCGTCCACGAGGCCCTCCCGGAGTTTTTGGGAGTGGATCAGGCACGTATAACCCACGGTGCGCGGGAATCGAAGTTCGCTGTGATGCATGCCATTGCCCAGGAAGGCGATACTGTCATCCTTGACGGCCTTGCCCATTATTCTTCTGTTGTGGCGGCTCAACGCGCACGCCTAGAGATAAGAAAGGTCCCGCATTCGGAGCACCCGGACTATTATATCGATCCTGAAGGCTACGGCACCGCTATCGAGGAGACCATCAGTGAGACCGGAAAAGCCCCTGCTCTTGCACTCCTGACCTACCCTGACGGCAATTACGGCAACCTAGCCGATGCCAAAAAAATAGCTTCCGTCTGCCATGAGTACGATGTCCCTCTGCTTCTGAACTGTGCGTATTCCGTTGGCAGGATGCCAGTGGACGCAAAGGAGCTGGGCGTGGATTTCATTGTCGGAAGCGGTCACAAGTCCATGGCGAGCTGCGGACCCATAGGTGTGCTTGGCGTGAACGATGATAACGGTGACTATTCCGATATCATATTCCGAAAGTCCCCCACCAACAAGAACAAGGAAATAGAGCTTCTCGGCTGTACTGCCCGCAGTGCGACCCTGATGACCATGATAGCCTCGTTCCCCGAAGTCGTGAAACGCACCCGGAACTGGGACAATGAAGTGGCCGATGCCAGATGGTTCTCCGAAAAGCTGGAAGCCCTGGGGCTCATACAGCTGGGACAAAGACCCCACAACCACGACCTGATGTTCTTCGAGGCCCCCAACCTCTACGAGATCTCCACAAGAGTAAAGAAGGGAAGGTACTTCCTCTACAAAGAGCTCAAGAGCCGAAACATACACGGCATCAAAGCCGGTCTTACCAAGTTCTTCAAGCTCAGCACCTTCCAAGTCGGCAGAGAGAATCTCTCCTATATTGTATATTCCTTCGAACAGATCTTTAAGAAGTTCGAGTGTTGGTCTTTCATTTCTTTTCTTTTTTCAATCGATCACTAGAGTGCCATCGCTGTTCAAATCGCTCACAGAAGACCAAAACAGCTATAATATAAAACGGCCAAATAGATAAAGAGAAGTTGTGCGACTGTGGTTTAGTGGTATGACCTGAGCTTCCCAAGCTTAGAACCCGGGTTCGAATCCCGGCAGCCGCATTTTTTTGTGTATAAGTAACAGCTAGATAGCTTACTTGTTATAAATTTATAGTTCTTTCAGAGTTCGAATCCAATTCCCCGCACAGCAAGTCGGGGTAATAGGTATCCTAAAAAGTAGATACTCAAAAATTCAGATTGTTATGATATTACTTAATCGTAAAAAGTTGTAGTTATACAGTGTTAATATTCTTCTTGTTAAAGAAATTAGGACACCTAATTAAAATTTATGTATAATAATTCTATATTTTCACCGTACAATCTATAAGAGAAATATCATTATTGTTTATGCAATCATATTTTATTGAAAATTTAATCTCATATTTCCAGCTTTCAGCAAGTTTGAGTACGGAAATATATTGTCAATCACATTTTTTTTAGGATAACTTTAATATATTTTTACATATCTGTATGCAGAATAGTTACTAATCATCAAAGATTAATATGTCGAAATATTTTAGTATGTCAGGAGATATATCAATAATGAGTGAACTGGAATTATTAAAGACAACATCAGGTTGTGAAGAATACTATCAAAAACTTCACACCACTTGTGGAGATATAATAAATTCTTCTTTTGAGGCAGATGATGGTTCACATAGCAAAAATCATCATTTTATTGTTGATTTTGAAACTTGGATTCAGGTATTATCCACACGCCCAGAAGTAAATTTATTCAAATTTGCATTGCGTGAATATCAGTTTGGCCTTTTGGCTCTCGTGCAAGGTCAGTATAGACAAGCTTTTATGGC
>NZ_JAUVEY010000040.1:0-14294 GCF_030594565.1 Methanococcoides sp. | reverse complement strand
TTTCAAGAAACCCGGCGTATCAGTATTGAGCACACCGACGGACATACTTGCAGAAAAGCTTGATGAGAAGGTTTATTCCATTGAAAAAAGAATATTCCCCAACAAAACAGCTCCAAAGGATGCTGACGTTCAAAAAGCTGCAGACCTTATCAATGGGTGTCAGAAGGTCACTCTTTTTGCAGGCTGGGGGTCCAGACACAGTGGAAAACTGATAAAAGAGCTATCTTCAAAACTGAACGCACCTGTTGCAACCACATCAAGAGCAAAAGGTGTCGTGCACGAAAATGATCGTTTTAGCCTTGGCGTACTGGGCTCCATCGGTTCGAAACACGCAGCAAAGGCAATACAGAACTGCGATCTGATAGTTATAATGGGTTCCGGTTTCAGGCAGGCCAACCTTGTGCCTTCGGGAATAAAGATAGTACAGATAGACATAGATCCGACAAAGCTCGGCAAGACCTTTGATGTTGATGCGGGAATCGTTGGTGATGCAGACCTTGTACTCCAAAAACTTTTGCCACTTATTGAAAGGAAGGAAGAGAACACAGAATTCCTTGAATATATAGACAAAATGAAACAGGACCACCACGAAGAACTTGAAGCCGAATCGAACGACCTTTCCATTCCGATAAATTCCGGTTATGTTATACAGGCTATAAAACGTCATGCAGACAAAGATGCGATCATCTGTGTTGATGTGGGGGACCATACATATTGGTTCTACAAGAAGTTCATGTGCGAGGGACAAAGAACATTCATGTCCGCAAACATTGCAAGTATGGGATTTGCACTCCCAGCGGCATTATCAGCAAAACTTGATTATCCGGATAAGCAGGTAATATGTGTGACGGGGGATGGTGGTTTTGCAATGTTAATGGGAGATTTCACCACCGCCGTAAGAGAAGCCCTTGGCATTAATGTCATAGTCTTTAACGATGGTAAGCTCAAGAACATAAAGAAAGAACAGCTACGAGATAATTATCCCGAATACGGAGTGAGCTTCCCTAATCCAGACTTCGCGGAATTTGCTAACTCTGCCGGAGGCGAAGGTTACAGGATAGAAGACCCGAAAGATCTCGATGCTGCACTTAAAAAAGCATTCTCATCTGAAAAGGCATCACTTATTGAAGTTGTAGTTGACCCGGATAAGATGGCTGCAAGCACAAAAAGGGTAGATTAAGGAACTACCTCAACCCCTTTCCAAAAAGCAACATACCCCGTTATCTCTTTTGCTGCCTCTTTCGGTTCAGGATAGGACCAGGCAGCATCATTATTTTCTTCCCCGTTGACAACGATATCAAAATAATGTGCCAGACCCTTCCAGGGACATGTTGAACGAGTATCCGACTCCCTTAGAAATTCTTTGTTCACCGACTCAGGTGGGAAATAAAGATTCCCTTCGATCTCTTTTACCGAATCACTTTCCGCAAGTACAACTCCATTCCATTTTGCTATTGCCAAAATAACCACTCCTTAAAAATAGTTGGAAAACATCGTTTATGTGGTTTTCGGTGAACAGCAGATTAATAAAATTAAAAATACCTGGCATGGGTATCAACTATCATCAAAGATAGAAACACCCATTTCCCCAAGAATATTACCAAGCCTGAAAAGAGGAAGACCAACTACATTGAAGAAATCCCCATTGATACTTTCAACAAGCACAGCCCCTTTCCCCTGTATTGCAAAAGCCCCCGCTTTGTCAAGCGGTTCTCCTGAATTCACATAGGATGCGATCTCATCAGATGACATTTTTTTCATATGCACATCCGTACTCACGTATTCACTGACACATTTGCCGGAATCCATATCGAGAACGGTCATTCCGGTGATAGCCTGAACAAACTTCCCACTTATGCCTTCAAGCATTTCCTTTGCATTTTCCGGTGTATGGGGTTTTCCCAGAACAGCTCCTTCACAGAAAACAACAGTGTCTGCAGAGATGATGATGCCCGAATCGAACCTTAAGGCAACATCCTTTGCTTTCTCCAAAGAGTGAAAGACCACCAGTTCCTCAACGGTCATATCCTGCAGGGGAGTTTCTTCGTACGAGCTAACGCAGACCTCAAAATTATTCCCGATCAACTGGGAAAGCAGTTCTTTCCTGCGAGGAGAGGCGGAAGCAAGTACGACCTTTCTCACATCACACACCTTTGAAATAGTGACCGGAAGTGAAATCAGAACCCCGTTTGGAATAGATGACCGCATCCTTACCATCCATGACCCGGCGATATGCAGATGTAATTTCCTGAACATCCTTTTTACCATAAAGGGAAAGGTCCAGACGTATCACATCGATCCCGCATTCTTCGAACTTGTCCACATGGTCCAGCATCTCAATGACCATTGAATCATAGATAAGTGTCCTTTCCCCGACACGCTTAACAGGATATTCATCACTCTTCGAATCGACAAGAAGGACCTCACTGCCTTCAATGGTGATCCCATTATCGATAAGAGGCTTTAGCAGATCATGTTCGGTTATGAGCATAAGTTCCCGTCCATGTGCAACCGCTTCGAGCTGGTGAGACTTCCCGCGACAGGAGATATCATCTGCCACATCTTTCATCTCATCCATATTGAGTTCACTGGAAAGGGTCACACGAAATGCCCCTGCCCTGTAGAACTCATCCGAAGTATAGGAATTGAATGTGTTGAACTCCTTCTGCACAACAAAAGGAATGCTCATCTTTCTTGCCAACTCGACCTGTCCCAGAGTATAACAAGCTATACGCAGACCTTCCTCTTTTACAGTCTCGAACATTGGAACAAGTGCATTCAGTTCAGCCTCATGCGATATACGGGGAGCCAGAACAACGATCTCCACCGTTTCCTTGACATCCCTGAACATTTCAGCATACTCCTCTGAAAGCAATTCCGAGAATTTACTGATCGGCAGATAAACAATGTCGGCACCACACTCCACAGCATCAAAAAGAGCACCGCTGTTCTTTACCTCCACACTTAGGAGAGGGACATTAATTTCAGACCCAACGGCAGCCGTATCATCGCAGAAATGTGCCATATCGGACAACTTAGGATGCTTTTCTTCCCTTCGGTAAGATGCCAGTATCTTTTCCAGCAGCATATCCGCAGCCTGTCTTCTGGCATTTGTGAGCACTCCCATGGGAATGAAAATTTCGCCATTTATATTCACATCGACGTCCTTTGCCTCAAATGAGGTATCACCGAGCTTCTCCATGACCTCAACGATCTTGTCCTTTGACATCGGTGCCTTCTGGGCCTTTTGTACTACGAAATCATCAACGAACTCAGCACTAAAAGAAGCAGACGATACCCTAACCTTCAGCACCTCATCCACACTTGCGTCCACTTCAATGGAAACCGGCAACCCCTGTTTTCGTGTTCGCTGCAAACGCTCCAGAAGTCTTTGATCTGTCGTCAGATAAACCTCATTGCCCACAGAGACAGCCTTACCAGTCTTCGAGCTTATCTCAAGGGTAACAGTATCCCCTTTATTTGCCTCTTTGATCTCCTCGCCATCTGCATCAAAGAGCTTGTTCACAGCTGACCCCA
The DNA here is from genome assembly GCF_030594565.1 of Methanococcoides sp. Lineage (NCBI taxonomy): Archaea > Methanobacteriati > Methanobacteriota > Methanomicrobia > Methanosarcinales > Methanosarcinaceae > Methanococcoides > Methanococcoides sp. The sequence continues at coordinate 10,757 of NZ_JAUVEY010000040.1, read as the reverse complement.
GAACACCGACCTTTGTATGGATACCCACACCATCCTTCAGACGAATATCCTCCCCCAATGTAAGAGTAATGCTGGTAGTGTACCTGAAATCTTTCACTTTGCTTATCTTGCCCAAAAAGACACCATAACTTGAACTGTATTTCGGATGTGCTACATCCCTGTCCCCAAGAACGAAACCCTTGGTAAATCCCCTGTAGAACAGCTTTGCAAGGTCCTTCTCGAATTCCTTGACCCCATCCTCGCTAAGTTCCTCAGAACCACAGAATGCTTCCACGACCTGTTTATAAGCCTGAGAACTTTCGGTCACATATTCCGGTCTTTTCATCCTGCCTTCGATCTTCAGGCTTTTCACACCGGTTTTGACAATATCGCCGATCTCGGAAAGAGTGCAGAGCTCCGCACAACTGATAGGGAACCTACCTGTTATCTTCTCATTCACGCTCCGACCGTTCACAACAAAAACATAAGGTCGTCTGCAAGGCTGTGCACACGCACCACGATTGGCACTGCGGTCATTAATGAAACTGCTGAAAAGACATTTCCCGGAATAAGAGTAGCACAACGCACCGTGTACGAATATCTCGATCTCAACATCGGAATTCTTAACGATGTCCTCGATCTCCCGGACCTCAAGTTCCCTCGAAACAATGACACGGACCGCACCGGCATTTGCTATAAAGTTCACACCTTCGATCGTATGAACGGTCATCTGTGTGCTTGCATGCAACGCAAGGTCAGGATTGCTCCTGTGAAGGATGCTCAAAAGCCCGAGGTCCTGAAGGATGATCGCATCGATACCAAGCGAATATGCTTTATCCACAACATCAAGGGCATGCTGGAGCTCATTCTGTTTCACAGGTATGTTCAATGCAAGGAAAGCCTTGATACCATGAGAGTGAAGCAGATCGATGGTTTCCTCAAGATCATCTACGGAAAAGTTCTTCGCGCCTTTTCTTGCATTAAGGTCCGTAACACCAAAATAGACAGCATCAGCACCGCCTTTAATTGCGCCTATCAATGCATCGATATCGCCCGCCGGAGCCAGTATTTCCGGAGGGGTATTACAGACCGTATTATCATTTTTCAAAATATCAACTCATCACTTTTAAGGAAGGTATCTTACTTTTCCGTAAGAAATACCTATCCCTATAAAAGAACTTCCTGTTCAGATCTCGTTTCTTAATTCCCGTGCTGCTTCATACATACGGATAGAATCTTCGCCCCTTCCCATCTCACCAAGCAATGAACCAAGATTATCAAGGGTCCTGGAGGCGTGTTTCTTGTAACGAACATTCTCCGGATCAGCATTCAGCAATTCAACATATGCCTCAAGTGCTGATTCATAGATGCTCTTTGCATCTTCATGGCGACCCATATCCGCGAACAGCTTTGCAAGATTGTTCAATGTAAGAGCAGCACCGTATTGATATGCTGCATCCTCTTTATCCCTGTCAAAAAGATCGACATATGCTTTAAGGGAAGCCTCAAACATTGCTTTAGCTTCTGTAAACTCACCATCCTGTGCAAACATCGTACCAAGATTGTTCCTTATAGAAGCTATCTCGAACTCCTGCACTATTGGTGATTCACCTTTCTCGATAAGCATGTTCCTGATGCTTAATGCCATTTCATAACTTGAACGTGCATCAACATTCCTACCAGCATTCATTAAAAAACTGCCCATGCGGTCATAGAGATCAGCCACCTTCGCATGATGCGAAAGATCAGAGGGATCAATAAGAGAAAGCTTCTCGTACATAGAGATAAGGACATCGAGATCTTCTTCTTTTTCACTCTCACCACAGTCAATTTCAAGAAGACGTTCCATACCATTCAATACATTACGGAACATAGAAATGAAAGTGACGTTTTCAGTCTCCCCTTGCATCAATTTCATCAGGATATTAAGAGTGGAACCATACCTTGAACGGACATTATCGATACGACCAGCATTCATCAAAAGACCGATCATTGGCTCATTGAGTTCTACGATCTTTATATGGTACGAAAGATCGGAGGGATCAAGAATGGAAAGCTTCTCGTACATAGAGATCAGGAAATTGAGATCAGCTTCCTTTTTACTGGCATCAAATTCCGTATCAAGAAGAGATTCCAGATCAGCCAATATCGTATGGATCATGGAAAGGAAAGTGACATTGTCAGGCTCCTTCTGAACCAGATCCATAAGAACATCAAGCGTGGAATCAGACCTTGAACGGGCATCATCAAGACGACCAGCATTTATCAAAAGAAGGATCATGCGCTCATTGAGTCCGGCGATCTTTGCAGTATAGGAAAGATCAGATGGATCAAGAAGGGAAAGCTTCTCGTACATAGAGAGGAGAACATTGAGGTCAGCTTCCTTTTCAGAATCAGAACGGTCCGTATCAAGACGAGATTCCATGTCAGTAAGTATCGTACGGACCATGGAAAGGAAAGTGACATTATCAGGCTCCTTTTGTACCAGATCCATAAGAACGTCAAGGATGGAATCGGACCTTGAACACGCATCATCGAGACGACCAGCATTTATCAAAAGAATGATCATGTCCTCATTGAGTCCGGCGATCTTTGCATGATACGAGAGATCGGAAGGATCAAGAGTGGAAAGCTTCTCGTACATAGAGATGAGGAAATTGAGATCAGATTCCTTTTTACTGGCATCACTTTCAGTTCCAAGAAGAGATTCCATATCAGTAAGTATCGTACGGACCATGGTAAGGAAAGTGGCATTATCAGGCTCCTTTTGTACCAGATCCATAAGAACGTCAAGGATGGAATCGGACCTTGAACACGCATCATCGAGACGACCAGCATTTATCAAAAGAATGATCATGAGGTCATTGAGTTCAGCGATTTTTGCAGTATAGGAAAGATCGGAAGGATCAAGAGTGGAAAGCTTCTCGTACATAGAGATGAGGACATTGAGTTCATCTTCCTTTTCAGTGTCAGAACTGTAAGTCTCAAGAAGATATTCCATGTCACTAAGTATCGTACGTATCATGGAAAGGAAATTGACATTATCAGATTCCTTTTGTAACAGGTCCATAAGAACGTCAAGGGTGGAATCATATTTTGAACGGGCATCGGCAAGACGACCAGCATTTATCAAAAGGATGATCATGCCCTCATTGAGTTCGGCGAGCTTTGCCGGATAGGAGAGATCGGAAGGATCAAGAGTGGAAAGCTTCTCATACATAGAGATGAGGACATTGAAGATATATTCTTTTTCAACGTCATTATCGTTAATTTTGATAAGAGATTCCATATCAGTAAGTATAGTACGGAACATCGAAAGGAAAGTAGGATTCCCAGGATCCTTCTGAATAAGTTCCATCAGATCGTTAAGTGTGGACTCATATTTTGAACGGGCGACAGAGAGACGACCAGCGTTCATCAGAACATTGCCCATGCGCTGATTGAGTTCTGCGATCTTCACATAATGGGAGAGATCGGAGGGGGACAGTTGGGAAAGTTTCTCGTACATAGAGATAAGGACATTGATGTCAAATTCCTTTTCGCTGTCGGCACAATCAACCTCAAGAAGATGTTCCATATCGGCAAGTAAAGTACGGAACATAGAATGGAAAGTGACATTATCAGGATCCTCCTGAATAAGATCCATCAGAATAGTGAGTGCTGAATCATACTTTGCACGGGCAGCATCGAGGCGCCCGGCGTTCATCAAAAGGTTGCCCACCCGCTCATTGAGTTCGGCGACCTTCACATGATGAGAAGGGTCGGAGGGATCAAGAATGGAAAGGTTCTCATATATAGAAATAAGAACATTGAGGTCAGATCCTTTTTCACTTTCATCATTGTTCATTTCAAAAAGAGCTTCCATATCGTTCACTATTGTACGGAATATAGAAAGGAAATTGGCATTATCAGGTTCTTCCTTGATCAATTTCGTCAGAACATTAAGTGTGGAACTATACCTTGAACGAGCGTCATCAAGACGACCAGCATTCATTAAAAAACGACCCATGCGCTCATTGAGTACAGCGATCTTTACATGATAAGAGAAGTCGGAAGGATCGATATTGGAAAGCATCTCGTACATAGATATCAGGGCATTGAGGTAAGATTCCTGTTTGCTGGCATCCATGTCAGTTTCAAGAAGAGATTCCATATCATTAAGGATCGTAAGGACCATTGGAAGGAAAGTGACGTTAGTAGGATCCTCATGCATCATATCCATAAGAACGTAAAGAGTGGAATCAGACTTTGAACGAGCTTCAGCAAGACGACCAGCGGTTATCAAAAGACGTATCATGCGGTCATCGAGATCGGAAATCTTTGTAGTATAGGATACGTCAAAAGGAAACATATCGGAAAGATTCTCGTACATATAGATGAGGGTATTGAGATCGGATTTATGTTCGTTGGTATCACGATCAGTTTCAAGAAGAGATTCCATATCATCCAGCATCTCACGGATCATGGAAAGTAAATTGACATTCTTAGGGTCCTCCTGTATCAGATCCATGAGGTCGTCAAGAGTGAGATCAGACTTTGAACGAGCATCATCAAGACGACCAGCACCTATCAGAAGGTGCACCATGCGGTCATTGAGTTCGGAGATCTTTGTAGCATATGAGAGATCAGAAGTATCAAGAGTGGAAAGCTTCTCGTACATAGAGATGAGGATATTGAGATCGGCTTCCTTTTCGCTGACATCATTATCATTTTCAAGAAGAGATTCCATATCAGTAAGTATCGTACGGACCATTGGAAGGAAATTTGCGTTATCAGGCTCATCCTGTATAAGATCCATAAGAACAGTAAGTGTGAACTCATACCTTGAACGTGCATCGTCAAGCATTCCCTTATCCGCATTGCCGCGGGCAAGCTTGACCAGTCCGAGAATGGAATCAGTGATCCTTTCAAGGAAACGTGGTTCATCATTTGCGAGACTTTGAAGCATATTCAACAGTTCATGAAGCTTCTTGCTGGAAGCATCGTATTCCTGCATATCAAGAAGGACATGGACCTGTTTCTCCAGTATATCTACGAGGTGGTCACGGAACAAGTTGTCAGATGTATCGTTCTTTAGCAGTCCGGAATATCCGCTATAAGCACTTTCAAGATTCATTCTTGCATCTTCCAGAAGTCCCATATCATAGAGAAGATTTGCAAGATTGGTCTGAATGGTCAGAGCTTTTACACCATTGGAGTTGTTCAGAGGATCGAGTACAATGAGCTTAGTTGATAACTTAAGTGCTCTTTCGAACCTTTCTTTTGCATCTTTTTGCGGACCTATTTCAGCAAGAATGGTAGCAGCATCATTGAGCGCAGAAGACGCAGATGAACAGTGAACAACATTATTCGGCTCTTTTGAAAGAAGTGTATCATATGCTTTCACGGTCTCTTCAAAGAAAGGTCCTGCATGCTCTGTATCACCTTTATTAACAAGAAGAGTGGCGACCTTGTTCATAGCCAGGGCTTTGTGCTCTATAAAGGAGGGGTCGGACTTTGCAAGATCATCCAGTAGCTCAGATGCCTCCACATACCTCTCAAGGGCTGCATCAATTTCCCCTCTGGATTCCATTATTTCTGCAACAGATTGAAGAGTATTTATTAGCAGATCGATAGAATCTGCATCCTTTGCTTGCTTTTCAGCAACAAGCAGTATCTCAAGAGCATCTTTCTGCTGTCCGGCATCTAAAAGGGACATCCCTTTTTTGAAATTACGAAGTGCCATATCTTTTGATCTTTGTGACATGATCTCTAAACCTGTGATTAGTACCTGATTTCCACGCTATCAGACTACATTTAAAGCAAGCTATCGTTATTAGTCTTTGCCTAAAAGGGACTTTTATTTATATAGTCCAGCCCATTGTTAAAAGGATCGAGCATGGAATTGAAGAATATATTGCGACAGGTGAAAGAAGGTAGTACAGACCTTGTGAACGCAGAAAACCAGATACGTTCCATGGGATACGTACCAGTCTCGGATATTGCAAAACTGGACACATTCCGCAAATACCGCACGGGGTTCATGGAAGCTATCCTTGCAGAAGGAAAGGAAGCAGAAGACATAGTAGAGATAGTGAGAGCACACAACGAAACTGCCGGAAGAACACTTATTACACGCATTAATGAAGAACAGGCATCTGCCATTAGAAATGCATTCAAGCCGGAGAATATTGAATGGGACATGCATTCAAGAACAGCGGTAGTGCATGATGGCACCCCTGCACTAAAGACAGGAGGCACCGTGGCCATCATTACAGCCGGTACTGCTGATATCGATGTTGCAGAGGAAGCACGTATGGCTGCCTCAGAGATGGGGTGTAGTACAATTCAGATATACGATGTGGGCGTGGCAGGGTTCCAAAGGCTGATATCTGAAATGAGTGTATTTGAAGAGAACAGACCTGACGCGATAGTTGTGGCAGCCGGAAGAGAGGGAACGCTACCAACGGTAGTATCCAGCCTTATAGATGCACCTGTGATAGGGCTGCCCGTATCGATCGGATATGGTGCCGGTGCCAAAGGAGAAGCTGCACTCCTTTCGATGTTGCAGTCATGCTCCATATTATCAGTGGTCAACATCGATGCTGGATTCGTTGCAGGCGCTTTTGCCGCAAGGATAGCAAATAGTATTGCAGAAGCGAGAAAGTAAGAGTTCTGAGGCGTAATACCATGAGAACACTTGTATTTGAACCATTTTCAGGCGCTTCCGGAGATATGATACTTGCAGGACTGATCGATCTTGGAGCAGACAGGAGAGAGATAACAGAAGTTATCGAAGCCTCTGTGGATGTTTCCGTAGCTGTTGAAGATGTCACTAAATGCGGGATACGTGCCACAGATGTTCATATACATACAAAGGACAGTACAAGGATAAGGTCATTCGAGGAACTTATAGACATAATAAAGGATGCGAAACTTCCCGAAGAAGTGGAAAAAAGTGCCATTGCAGTCTTCAGGATCATTGGAGAAGCAGAGGCAAAGGTTCACGCCATGCCTCTTGAACAACTACATTTCCACGAGGTAGGTCAGGATGATGCACTTGCAGATGTCATAGGTTCTTGCTATGCTATTCACAAGATGAAGGTAGAGAATATATTGTGCACCCCGGTCAATGTCGGAGGAGGAAGTGTGAGAAGTGCACATGGGACATTGCCTGTGCCAGCTCCTGCGACCACCGAGATACTCAGTGGAAGTGGCCTGGAGATACATAGTAGCGGTGATCGGGAACTGCTCACCCCAACGGGAGCCGCTTTACTTACTTATTTTGCAGACCCTAGCGACCAACTTCCCCCAGGAAAGATAATGACCATAGGATATGGTGCAGGAGATGCGGAGACTGCAATGCCCAACGTTCTTCGCATAATGCTCATGGAGACCACAGGTGTCCTTTCACGTGACCACATGGAAGTCCTTGAGACGAATGTGGATGATGTTACCGGAGAAGTGCTTGGGAATCTTTTTGAGGCACTCATGGAAACCGGTGCCAAAGATGTCGCCATAACACCTGCCACCATGAAAAAAGGACGCACTGGCCACATCATACACGTCATCGCACATCCGGAGGACAGCGAAAGGATTGCAAGGGAGCTGATAAGACAGACTGGGACCCTTGGAGTTCGCATCCTCCCAACAAAGCATCGTTTTATTGCAGAACGTAAGATGAAGAACGTGAATATAACGATAGGGAAGCAGACCTTTCAGGTAGCTGTCAAGATAGCACATGACACTTCTGATGAAGTTCTCCATATTTCAGCCGAATTCGAGGATTGTAGGAGAATAAGTCAGGAATGCGGGCTTCCATTGAAGGAAGTTATAAGGCGCGCTGAAGAGAAGGCCTGGAACGATATTCTGAAGAAATAAAATTTCGGGATCTTATTTGAGAAAGGATGTATAATTGAGCAATTGTAAAAAATGAAGCCACACAGTTGCATTTATTAAGAAAAGGTATTTCAAAACAAACCTGCTTGTTATTAAAGAAAAGGCAGTTAGTAGCGTGAAATACAGATCATCTTTTTCAATATTAGTACTCAGAAAAGGATACTGACATCAAAATTAATCTGTTTCTACTTTTTTTAGCTAATTTTAGATAATAACGTCAGTAGAGATCGTTTTTGAGAGACAAAATAAAAGATCCTCAATTATTAGAAAATACGTTTTATTGGAATCCCTGTAGACACGAAAGAGTAATACATCCAACAGATATTGATTTTTTTCGAATAATAAAGTTATTAAAGCACATATTGTAAATTATAGAAAACTATATATAGTTAAAGTTTTGCACAAGCAAATTTGTTTATAAAAAAATTACAAATAAACATCAAATTTAGCATGTTCACAGGAATGGTATATAAATAAATACGTAACCCATAAATAGTAGAAGATTAGTCTTTGATTGCCGATTGAATAACAGGCGATCGGCAAAAAGGAGTCTAAAAACGATTTAACTAAAAAGGAGAAACAGCTATGTCTGAAAAAATAGAAGTCCGAGTAGTTAATACTTCACCAATGGCACATGTATTGCATGGGTTCAAATTGAGCGATGCAAAACCTGAAAACAAAGTGCATGCAATCCCAGATATTCATGCATCCATTGCAGAATGATAGTTGCTCTTTTGTCAGGCCTCGATATTCATTACAGATATCGTGCCAACTATCTTTCCTTTAATAATTGGCCATTTGGCCAGAACTAAAATTAAAAGGTTGTTCGTGAGGGATCATTTCCTCACGACATCTTTTGCTTGTTTTAAATGTTCGGTACACTCATCCATTTTCGTGGCTGCCGTACGGATATGACCTGCAACTTCCTCGAACCCTGCAGCTTCCAGCTTGGAGATCCAATCGTTAAAGCTCTTGCTATGACTTTCACTATGTTCGATCCAGTGTTCAAGAAGATGTTCCAGTTTACCTTCATCAAGTTCTTCTGCCATTATACTACCTCCACTTCTAAAATTACACAGTTCTTGGGTCGGTTATCTCACCTGTGATCGCTGATGCCGCTGCTGTTGCAGGAGATGCAAGATAGATGAAACCTCCTTTGCCCATCCTGCCCTTGAAATTACGGTTCGCTGTCGAGATACACACCTCACCTTCACCTATAACACCCATGTGACCACCAAGACATGGACCACATCCCGGAGAACCCAGTGTGACACCAGCATCAAGAAGTATTTCTGCAGTACCATTGCGGACAGCCTCAAGCATTATTGATCGGGAAGCCGGAATGACGATGGTCCTTACAGCAACCTGCTCGCCTTTGAGAAGCTCAGCTGCCACTTCGAGGTCTTCCAGTCGTCCATTGGTACAGGTTCCGATGAACACCTGATCCACCTTTTTACCCTCGATCTCCGATACATCACACACATTGTCCACCTGATGCGGAAGCGCCACCTGCGGTTCGAGATTTGCACAGTCAATATCATATTCGGCACAGTATTCAGCATCCTCATCTGCATAGACTGGCTCATATCCTTCCACAGCCCTGCCTTCAAGGAAATCGAAGGTCTTTTGATCAGGAGGTACGATGCCTGCTTTAGCACCCATCTCAATAGCCATATTTGATAAGGTCATCCTGCCGGATATCGACATGTCGGCAATTGTATCGCCATAGAATTCAGCAGCCTTGTAAGTAGCACCGGATGCGCCAACCGTACCGATCACTTTGAGTGTTACATCCTTGGCAAGAACGTTCTTCTTCAGTTCTCCGGAGGCAGTCACTTTAATAGTTTCGGGCACCCTGAACCAGAGTTCACCGGATGCGAATATCTCGGACATGTCAGTTGCACCGACACCCGTACCAAAAGCACCGAAAGCACCATAGGTGCATGAATGGGAATCAGCCCCGACAACTAGCTTTCCAGGCATTGCAAAACCGTTCTCAGGAAGGACCTGGTGACAGATACCCTCACCCACATCAAAGAAGTTCGGTATACCCTGCTCCCCGATCCATTCCCTTATATCATGATGTAAAGCCGCAGTCGTTTCCGTGTTTGCAGGTGTTAGATGGTCAAAAGGAATAACAATGCGCTTTGGGTCCCAAACATTATCAAGGCCCATGTTCTTGAACGAACGTACCGCAAGCACACTTGTGCCATCGTGAGCCATTGCATAGTCAACTTTTGCCATGACGAACTCATTGGCCTTTACATCCTTTCCACTTGCTTTGCTGAAGATTTTTTCACTGATGGTACTCAAAAGATTAACTCCTTGTGTCGCTTGCTTAGTGTATAATACAATGAACAGGTAAATATTTGTATCCGTCCCCTGATTAAAATAGATTTGCAACTAAGACTGTTGCAACAATAAAAAAGATTAGACTAATGACCTGAAAGAAAGAAAAGGAGATCAAGAAATGCTTTTGAGCTTTTCGATATTCTCCAATAGCATTTTGTTTTCAGACAATACTTTTTTCTCAATTGTCTCGATGATCTCATTCATTGGAACAATGAGCGAATATACTTTTATTGGCCTGCCTTTGCCCTGTTTCTTCTTTAGTTCTTCGACATCTACCCAATTGTTCTCTTTAAGGTAGTTCATAGCGATGCTGACTTCCGGCTGCCTCAGACGGGACATCCTCTCAACCTCGCGAGAAGTGATCCGATCGGTACTGAGTAAACAGGCAAGCGCTTTTGCAACCGGTTTTGATACATTAAGCTTCTGAAGAAGTATTACCATTTCGTGCTCTTTGTCATCCATATACGGATCTCCATCATTCATGCCTACCATTATATCACCAGTTTTATAAAGAGCATATTATCTTTGTAGTTTATAAGATTTATGGT
>NZ_JAUVEY010000059.1:0-12296 GCF_030594565.1 Methanococcoides sp. | reverse complement strand
GGGCCATGATGACCGGTCAAGGTCACCAACCATCCAGAACACCGCTTCTTTCACAGCCTCTGCCTCGCCAAAGTACTGGAGTATCGTTGTCATCGCACCAAACAGGTACATCATCGCAATGCCAGCCAGGATCATGGTTTCCGGTGTTGCGCCTTTGTGGCTTGATAATCCCAGAATGATAAAGGAACATAACAGCGCAAATACAAATGCATTGCCTATGACAAGATATTTCCCACCAACAACACCAGCACCTGCAAGGATCGCAAGCGATGCACCGAATCCGGCACCAGAGGATATTCCAAGCGTATAGGGACTTGCAAGCGGATTCCTGAGTATTGCCTGCATCACTGCACCGGCAACACCAAGACCAATACCTGCCACGATACCCATGAGTATGCGGGGAAGCCTGAGGTTCCACACGCACACATCTGCAAGCCAGGTTGACTCAAAGTAATTCGGGAAGAACTTGTGTAGTATCGCAGAATAAGCTTCCCATATAGAGAGATCAGCAGATCCGAGTGATGTGGATATGCCCGATACAATGATAATCAAAGCTGAAAAGAAGAAAATAAAGAATATCTTTCTTCCAACAAACTTATTATATTGTTCTTTAATTTCTTCCTTTGTTACCAGCGAATGTTTTGTTTTTACCATGCTGTTGCTCCATTTTTATATCGGATTCATTTTATCAGATATTCATGACTTTTGCCATCTTCTAGACTTCGACATCCTCCGCAGTCACCAAATCGATAATACTTACTCGATTCACTGCACGTTTGAGCCGCTCTATTCCAGAGTTCTACACCTAAGACTTGTGTTTATGCAAATCGCCGGACTTTCCGATTTCTTAATAGTTCAGGCTCTGGTCCTATCTCCTATTATAGATGCCAGGACAGTCATCTCGTCGTTATTGAGAGATTTAGTCTTACTCACATGACAATTTTCGTAGATATTCAATGCAAGTTTCCTGAATAGGTTAGCCAGTTCACTGTCAGGCGCATACTCTATTATCGTCTTTTCCTCAACTTCAGCCTCGGAAAATAATGTGCTGGAAGGTATCTTCCCAACTATCCTGCTTCCCAACTTTAACGCAAAGTCCGAAACGACCTCTTCAAGATCCACAGCTCCTCTCACATTATAGATCACTCCTCCAACAGGGGAGCCTCCTCTTTCCACAAATTCCTCGATTCCCATACAGATGTTATTGGCTGCATAGAGTGACATGTAATCAGGGCTTGTGACAATGTAAACCTCATCGGCAAGTCCCATTCTAAGGGGAATGGCGAATCCCCCACATACCACATCTCCCAATACATCATATAGCACGATGTCCGGATTTAGTATTTCGAAGGCTCTAAGTCTTTTCAGAGTTTCTATTGCTGCTATCACGCCTCTTCCTGCGCATCCGACTCCCGGTTTCGGGCCACCGGCCTCAGCACAATATACTCCCCTGTAACCCTTTATGACGATATCCTCCAGTTCAATTACTCTAATCCCTTCGATCAGTTCCTTTACGCCATACCGCTCCAGATCAGCATTTCTGATAGTATCCAGTATCGTGGGAACTTCATTCCCACCACACAGATTGCGAGTGCAGTCATGTTTCGGATCACAGCCTATCACCATAACCTTTAGACCACTCTCTGCAAGAGCAGCTGCTATATTTGAGGAGATTGTGGATTTGCCAATTCCTCCTTTGCCATAGAATGCTATCTGTCTCATATTTTATACACCTCCATTATTATCAACACTCAGAAGAGGGTTCTCCTTGTACATCCCGCTAAGAGCGTTTATTATTTCTTCTATCCATGTTGCAGTTCCATTGAAACCAGCGAATGGAACAGATGTTAAAGAAATGTGATCCATTTCAGGAAATGAACATCTGATCAGGGGGACATCTATTTTATGAGCTATTCCTTTATCGAATGTGGATCCGAATAGTAATTGGGTGTCTCCATGTTCCAGCCTATCAAGCAGGCCTGACCTATCAGGTTCGATCATCACGTTATCTGCACATGTTAGTGTCTCTAATGTCCTGTCACAATAATCATTCTTTGATGTTATGGCAAGAACATCAACAGCTAAACCCAGTTCGGAATTCAAGAATGCCGCAAGAGGCGGTGCTTTGCATGAATCGCCAACAACCGAACAAGCCAGTCCGTAAATTCCCTGAAGTTGGAAAACGGTTTTCTCTATTAGTCTTCCGATCATTCTTCTCTCCTTCTCTATAACCTCATCTTCGATTTTGACATTAAGCTCTGAGCATATATCCCTGAGAAACTTTTCAGAGCCGTTCAAACCATAAGGATATTGCACAACGATGTACGGAGTTGAAAATTCTTCCTCCATTTTTCTGGCAAGTTTTAAGCCTTCCCCACCCAGAACCACATTCAGAGAAGCCTTTGGAGCAAGTACGATCTCTTCGAACGTGGATGCTGCAAGAACTGAGTTTATCTTCAATCCTGCTGTGGCTAACATCCTTCGAATCTCTACAAGGTCCTGCCTCCACCTCGGTTCGTCGGTATGCAGTCCAAGTAGATTTATTGACCTTTCTTCAGTTTGTTCTTTACTCATAAATTTCACAAGAGATTCCAACGAATCCTCGTATCCGCTCTGCATGGAACTAGAAAATCCTGCGCCACCGAAATAGCTAATCGGACACATAATACCCTCTTTTTCGGCACTCCATACGATAGGTTCAAGAAAATCACCCAGCATAGCAGGACCCGCAGAATCGATAAGGGCTATAAAACTGGGTTTGAACTTCTTGTATACCCTTGTTACAGCCTCTTGTGCCAGATAATCAGCTCCGTGCACAAGATGCCTCGCGTGCATACATGAAAATGTCATTCTCACATCGGATTGATCGGAAAGTGCTTTCATATAGAACATGCCGGCATAGCATCCTGAAGGAGAATGAAGTACAACAAATCCATCGGTTATTCCATGAAAAGCTCTTACAGCTCCTGTAAATCTATCACTTGTTATTGGGTCTAATACCATTGCATTCGCCTCCTTTTATACTTTAAGCTCGTTAGGTACCTCATGATACCATAGTTCCTGAAATAACTCCGCAAGATTTTCCCAGTGTTTATTAAACCTTGGCCATACATCAGTATACTCAACAAGTGAAAGAAGAGTATTCCTGCCAACACCGTTCGCCATACTCCATAATATGTCCTCTCCAACGTCCATAGTCGTCCTGAACCCTATGGAATCGTGACCATGATACCCATGATACCGCGTATACCGATCCACAAATACCGGAAAGCCTGAACCAGCATATCTACATGGATGTGCGTAAGCGCTTGGCATAACGAGTTTAACATCATGCTTCTTGAAAACTCTCAGTTCTTCTTCAATTGTTGGGTCTATCAGAACCTCTGGTTCCTCTTCCTGATACATGCTCAGAAATCTTAGAATACGCTTTTCAAGCCACTTGAGCGTTGAGTTACTCATATTTCCCCGTTCCCTGCTAAATCGTAAGGTAAGCACCTTGCATTTCATACCAAGATCTCTTATCATGATAGCTTCTGGAGCACTGATGCCCTGCATAGCTATGGGCATCCCTTGCATTCGCTTGCGATACTTATCTGCCATAAGCGTTGCTTCCTGTGCACGGCTGCTTACCGCAGCTTCAACTTCTCCCCCAAGACCAAAGTAATCACCTACTCTTCGAAGCAAGCTTAAGGTACCCTCTATTCCAAATGGTATCTCTTCAAGGTTGTACATCAAAACCGCTAAGTTCATAATATCGGTTCCAAATTTCTTCTCTGCAAGTTCAGCCCATGAAAAATGCCCGCCGTTGATATTGAGCTCTGCTTTCGGTATCGCCTTCAACTCAGAAACGGTATTCGAATCGAAATATATCCCATTTACGTTTATTCCTGATTCTGTAAGCATCTCGGCAAACTCAGAATAATGATTCCGGGGAGGGGGGAAACCTGCGTAGGCAATTAGATTAACTGAGTTCTCTATCTTATCACAATCCTCAAGCAATTGATCCGCTATTGAATAGAGCGCATCCTGATCTCCAACCCTTCTCCGCCTTTCCGTACGCGTTCCAGTCGTGTAAACTATATCGCATGGTACTTTCCTTTTAGCTTTTTCCACAATGTCAGGAAAATCGTCAGCAGTCAGGTCTGATGCACATGTCGAGATGACCATTAACAGTTCGGGTTTGTATTTCCTGTATGTCTCGACTATGCCTTCTTCTAACTTCTCATTGCCTCCGTATATCCCTTCTACCTCTGTAAAGTCGGTGCAGGGTGTAGGAATGTGGTTATCCCACGGCTTCATCGCACACATCTTTGTTTGAAAAGCGCATCCTTTGGGTCCGTGTATCAACGGGATACATCCCTGTATCGCTCTTGCGACAGCAAGCTGTCCTCGTATCTTACCATTATTTAACACCTGTCTATGAAGAGGAAACATAGAGTAAGCCCTTGCATGCCCCATCGTCGTGATGGGGTAATTCAGGTCTCTGATGGACGGTACAGCGGTTTCAGTGTGTGTTTGTATTTCGGTTTTTTCATCTATCATTTTAATTCACCTTTCTATTGTTGCTATTTTAATCTCCTTTTATAGCACTTATCAGAAAGCCATTGCCTTGGTAGCCATATTTTAGATGGTTAAGAAGGCTGTACTGCATTCGTATTTTTTTGTTAACTTCGATATTGATAAATCCAACAGTTTTAAGGAGTTCTATATCCGTATCTGGACGTTTTACATCTCTCATCGGTAAGCGTATATCGTTGAAAGTATGATTACGACGCTTACGACGCCAGATCGTTGGCCAATATTGGTCTGTGATCAAAATGAGAGGTGAAGCCAAAAAAATCTGCCAAATTCGTTTATATATTATCCTTTTGTAATCATCCCAGTTCCCATCAATGATCACAATCTTCCCACCTGACTTTAAAACCCTTCTCCATTCAGCAATTGCCATCTCAGGGTTTTGCAGTGTCCAGAGAACATGTCTGTTAAAGATCGCATCGAATGATCCATCCTCAAATGGCAGTTTCTCTGCATCCCCCTGTATAAGATCTACCGGAAGATCGAATCTTGTTGCATTTTCCCTTGCATTTTTTAACATTACTTCGGACAGATCCATCCCTGTGACATCATGACCCAATTCTATCAAAAGAATTGCAGATATTCCAGGTCCAGTTCCAACGTCCAATATCTTAAGTTTTTCTTTTCCAAATACTCCCGTAAAAATTTCTTGCCACACCTTCTTTTCTCTCCTCGAATGCATCTCACGCCTTACATACTTGCTGTAACTACCTGCACCCTTGCTCCAGTATTCATTGATTATTTCTTTCGTGTCTCACTCCTCCTAATAAAAATAAAAATGAGATGGAGAGAAAAAAAAACAACTTTCTCCAAACTTTTTGTAGTGCTCTTCTCCATCGCTATGCCATCCACTGCTACCATTCTTCTGGTGGTGGATAAAAATACACACCGTGCTCCCTTACATCGAAGTCTATGTAACAGAACTTGTCCACATATTCCTGATGTATTGCTTCTGGGTCTATATCCGTGAAGAGATCGGGGTGGAGCAATTTTGCCATGTATGCGGTGCTAATAATACCGGTTGGTGAAGCCACCATAAGACGGGCATATGGCACGTAAACACGCTTGTTCTTCACTGCATCGACGTTAGCCAATTCGGGACGGTCCAAAATTTCTTGTCTCACTGCTGCAAATGCTGAAGGATCATCCGTCTCATAGCCAGCACCCTGCTGTTCCCACAGGCTTCTAAATATGTACTCTGGCTGCTGCTCTATCACCCATTCGGGATCTACCATGATAGCCCATGTGTATCTTGAATCGTCTGGACCTACTAATTCATCAACAATATTTCTCCCGCCAGCCCGTAAAACCGCCTGAGCGTAACTACTACCCGAAGCAACACCGTAGTAAGACCCCGCACCCGTACTACCAGGTTCAAAATAAAATTGGGGCTTCTCATCCTCTGAAAGTCCATTTGTTCGAGATTTGAATGTGTTCATATATCCTTCAAACCAAGCAATAACCTCTTCAGCTTCGTCTTCTCTGTCCATAATGTATCCATACGTTCTTACGTTTTGTGGAAAGACTTCTGTTTGGCGCATGTTCAAAGAAATAAGCGGCATACCTGGGAGCTTTTCCTCAAGCTCCCTCTTTAATTCCACTTTAGCTGAATATGTGAGCTCAAAATTTGTCTGAACAGCGTCAGGTTTTAGGCTTAATATCATCTCGTAGTCAATGTTTGAGCTATCCGTTCCAACAACTGGAAGCTTGCCGATAATGGGAAAAAAGCTTGGCATTGTTGAAAATCTATAATTGCCAATAGCAACGAGAGTGTCACGCGCACCGAGCATCCGCGTTACCAAAGTACCAGAACTTCCCATGTTCACCAATCTCTTAATCGGCTTATTGACAGTCACGGCTTCATCGAAGATATCAAGGAACGTCATCTCCTTCTCCCTTCCCAGTATGATCAGCTCAATCTGCGTTACATCCTGCATGTTGATTCTGTCATCGTACTTACCATCTGCAAGTTCTGTCGCATCTTTGTATTCGAGTATGATCAGTTCGGTGTATGTCACATCCTGCATGTTTATCGTATCATCCTCGTTTGCATTCCCGAAGATGCCAAGCGTGTAGTCTGATGCTGCGGCTGGCAATGTCAGCAGCAACAAACTCATGGCTATTCCAGCCAATATTGCATTTATTTTCATAATTTATTACTCCATTATGGTTTTATTTTATCAATTTACATATATTATTAAGATATTACACAGTCACTTCATCATTAATCCATGTTGAAAGTATCTCCTCTGCCCATGTATCAACAAGCAATCCGTCGGATATATCCAGAACACTGGTATCTCCGATTGTACCTGTGAAACACACGATGCATGCGACCAGCAGAGTTGCAACCACCATGGTAACGATCCGGACGCGCCTGACATTCACACCAAGACTCGTCGCGGTCTCATCTCCGCCCCCCATCACATTAAGGTCCCATGACTTCATCATGAGCAGCGGGACACAGCATGCAAGCGTGCCGGTTATGAGTGTCACTATGGGCCATGATGCTTTATTGAAGTCCCATCCATCTTCATAGTTCATTTCATTCACCACCATTCGGTTTAACAGCAGTATAGCAGTATTGAACATGATTGCTGACTGAAATTTTATAATATAGAGGCATCCTCTCTATTTTTAACCTGCTTATCTCAACCATCGGCTCTGCAGAGATTCCCTTGAATCCAGTATCCTCCAGAAGCTTTGTTATCACAGACGGCTCCACACCACCCCTGAAGGGAAGCTCTGCTTCAAATTTCCCACTGTCATAGAGCGATTTCCACGGATTTCTTCTCTCTGCAATGAGAATATATAGATTTCCAAGCTGTCTACGGAATTGATGTGTTATTCCATCAGGGTGTCGTTCATGGAGGAAGAAGCAGAGTCTTCCACCAGGTTTCAAGACACGCTTCCACTCAGCAAGTGCCTTTTCCGGGTTGGGAAGAGTCCAGAGGACTGCTTTATTTACGATTGCATCGAATGATCCGGTTTCAAAGAATAGATTCTCAGCATCGCCCAGCTTGAACTCGGCTTCAACAGCTCGATCCACCGCTTTCTTCTTTGCTCTCTCCAACATCTCCTCTGATATATCAATGCCAACAACCCGATACCCCAGCTCAGCAAGCATAATTGAGAGAAAACCTGTGCCAGTGCCTATGTCGAGGATTTTTCGGGACTCTCCACCGATCTTCTTTTGAAGAATAGATTTCCATGCCTCCTTCTCCTTTCTACTAGCTATGATATGTCCTGGGGAGAAGTCAAAAGTTGATGATCTCTCATTCCAGTACTCCTTTATCTTACTCTTCACATCATTCATATTATCACCTACTCAGGTTTACAAGCCCTGATGTAGTACCATACAGGATCGTAAAAGTCACCCATGCAAGTTTATATCTTAGTGGAACTTCTTCCCGCTTTTTTGAAGATATCTTGCTCATTCCCTCCATCTTGAAAATCGATGCATCTTCGAATCCACCCTTTCTGAAGAGCTTCGCCTTATTGACTTTTTTAGCCAGTGGTATCGTAAGTGCTCCTGTGCCAGTACCGATGTCCAGTACTGTTGTAGTTGTATCGATATACTTCTTTAGCCTGTCAACAACAGGTGAGCGATATGCATCATGTCCACGATTATAGCTTGGAGATTGATCATCCCAGTATTCGTTGACCGAGTTTGCCTGCTGAGCGATATCATCCATCCAGATGGACTCCCGCATTCCCTGCTCCCAGAGTTGCGCCCCGTCTGGCATACCTGTTTGATCATTGAGAACATCCCCAATCCTCTTGCAGGCTATACCTGCTATGCACGGATTCGCACCCAACGGCTTTGCATACAGAAGTTCGATGTCAGCCCCACCAAGCTGGATCATAGTCCGGTTATTACCTTCGTCGATCCCGAGAACTCGCGGGATATCTTTTGTGGTGTGAACACTTGGCGTCAGGAAACAGGGCAGTGCTACAATCCTGTTAACTCCAGTTCCTTCAAAATTTTTTAGTTCTTCATGAAGGGTTGGAGTATCAATATTTAAAAATGCGGTTTTAACGACCGTATTTTCATTGCATTTTCCTATCATGTCAGCCACAGCATTCACAACCTCTTTGTTAAACGGGAGTGAACTGTCATGTCCGAGTACCAATACTCCTGTATTATTTTCCATTATATCAATCTCTTTAGTGAATTCCCATAACAGTGAGAACCGCAGTGATTACCTTTTCATCATACTGATCTTCAATGCCTTTGCCCAGATCAGCGTATCTGACCTTGAACATCCAGTTGCCAGATTTATCCAGTTTGATCAATGCAACACCGTCAGAATCAGTGGTCGCTTCAACCGCATCACCTTGTGCCGTAGCACACATCATATCTGCAAGCACCAAGATGGTATCAGCAGATGTAAAAACACATCGCAGCAGTAGGCGTGTTTTAATGTCGCTTCGTCGGTTTTTCATCGTGAAAAATCCTTTATCCAACTTTCATTCCTGCCTCTCTTACAAATTTTGTGACAGCGGGTAAAGGGTTAAACAATTCCAAATCGTCAATTATTTTTCGTTCACCTACAAACCAAGATGATCTCCGCATTGCTCCTGCTTTATAAATGGAAGCTCCTAAGTATGCTCGATTACCACCAGATAGTATAGATAATGAAAGAGAGTCAAGGACAGCTATACGGATGTCTATATCTCTGAGAATCAATCTGGCTATTGCAGCAGTTCTAGCTGTTTCTAATGGCGATGCAGGAGGGTGATTTTTCAAAGGCGTTCCTATACTTGGATTAAAACCCCCGACCCTAAGACAAAGGTTCTTAAATCTTTTCAAATAAAACATTTGATCGATATAGTCTTTATAAGAATAATAACCTCCCAGCCCTACCATCATAACAGTGTATAATCTTAGTCCTATGCTGTCGATTGTTTCGGCAAACTTTTGTTTCGTCTCTAAACTGTCCCCAGGTTTAACTTCTCTGAACAACTTTTTATTTATTGTTTCAAAGGCGCTACCGATTTCTTTTACACCCAATCTCTTCAACTCTATCAGTGTTTCCTCAGAAAGACATGGACCAATGTCTATTAATATATCTAATTTACTAACAGATTTAATAGCTTTGACTACATCAACGACCTCCGTAACATCACTCCCTACTACGGTCCCCCCAAAAACCATTACGGCCTTTGTGCCAGTTTCTTCTATCAACTTTGCGCCCGTCGAGAACTCTTCTAAGGTTAATACTGACAATGATTTATATTGAGAACAATATTTACAAGGAGGATTCACGGTGCAAGGGGTAAGTGGTCCCAAGAAACCATGTAACTTGAATATTTTCCCTACTTCCCTGTCTCTTACTTCACTGGCGACCTGAAACAACCGTATCATCTTATCATACGTTCTTGTCTCTCGAAAGATATATAACGCTTCTTCTCTACTGATTTCACGTTCTTTTGCGTTTTCAAGTATATTCTCAAGATTCATTTATTCATGTTCTCCGTCTATTCGAGAAAGCCCCTTCGGGGCAAAATTGAAGTGTGATGTTTTTCTCATCATGTATCTAATTTCAGTAGCAAGATAAACAAATGCGTTTATACTTTCCTATACGTTTAAAAATAAAAGGGAGAAAATAAAAAGTCTCTCCCGTCAAATTTTTTGTATCGTTCACTTGCATAACTGCCTGTTCCTGTGTTTTCTACTACGGCCATTCTTCAAAAGGTGGGTAAACGAATGCGCCTTGCTCTTTCACGTTGAAGTCTACGTAACAGAACTTGTCCACATATTCCTGATGTATTGCTTCTGGGTCTATATCCATGAAGAGATCAGGGTGGAGCAACTTTGCCATGTATGCGATGCCGATGGGGTAAGCACCTCCTCCACCAATCAATGTAGCCTCCATTGAGTAGACGTGCTTGTTCTTCACCGCGTCGGTCTTAGCTAACTCAGGTCGGCTTAAGAGTTCTTCCACCGATGATGCCATTTTCGATGGATCATCCGTTGCATAGCCAGCCATTGATCCCCACGCCAAACCGATAATGTACGCTGGATTCTGCTCAATCATCCACTCAGACTCTACATCAACACTATATCCACCATATTTTGGATGATCTGGGCCTATGATTTCCTCAGCAATGTTTCTTCCGCCGGCTATAACAAGAGCCTGGTCGACTCTATTGCCCGGACAGTTGCAACTATAACGCCCTGATCCCCACCACCAAATCCATACTTTCGGCTTCTCATCCTTTGAAAGTCCCTCTGTTCGAGCTTTGAATTTGCTGCCGTATCCTTCAAACCACTCAATGAACTCTTCAGCCTCGTTTTCCCTGTCAAGAATATGTCCATATACTCTCAGGCTGCTTGGTAAAACAGTTGGTTCACGCATGTTCAGACAAATAATCGGGATACCTGGAAGTTTTTCCTTATACATCTCCTTTTTTTCCTTTCCCCCACTTAGTACATGACTTATATCCTCTATATTTACCTGAACAGCGTCAGGATTTAGGCTGAGTATCTTTTCAAAGTCAGGTTCATTTCCCGGAGCAACAATCGGCAACTTGCCGATCTCCGGGTAAAAAGCCGGTTTTTCTGAATAATCTACAACGCCAACAGCAACGAGTATGTCCCTCGCACCAAGCGTCCGTGCCATGTCAACACCATACCAACCCATGTTCACCAATCTCTTAATCGGTTTATTGACAGTCACGGCTTCATCGAAGATATCAAGGAACGTCATCTCCTTCTCCCGTCCCAGTATGATCAGCTCGATCTGCGTCACATCAAGGATATCGATTTCACCATCATACTTCGCATCAGCAAGTTGTGTTTGATCATCAAGTCCTAAAACGACGGATGCGGTATATTCCACATCTTTTAGGTCTATGGTGTCATCCTCATTCGCGTTGCCGAAGATGTCAAGTGTGTAGTCGGATGCTGCTGATGCTGGCACACAGGTCAGTAAGATTGCAGTTATGACCAGCCCGAACAAGAAATTGTTACCTGTCATACATATCAACTCTACAATTTTCTACTGAACGTAACCAAACAGAAAACTGCGATCAAACCCACAAGAGCAAACACTGCCTCAAATCCAGGCGTGGATTCTGGCACATCTGACGCAGTAGTAACTCCCCAGTCCGTATCGATCCTGTTGGCTTCAGTGTTACCGAGCAGTCCGCTGGAAATGAGCAGATTGCTCTCACCATCGCCTATCACTTCAAACCCGATCCTGGCCAGTTGTCCGGAGCCGCTTATTCCAGTAACGCCTTCCAGATTGAAGATCACCCTGACCGCATCACCATCAATTGAACGCCACTGTACCGGTATCTTCGTTCCCTCAATACTCCCGTCCTCAACATTAACAACTTTCAGAACATCTGAATTGAATGACATGTCAAACTGACCTGCATCAAGGTTGTTAACATTATCAATTTCGAGTGCAGCATAAGCCGTACTTCCTTTTACCAGTTCCGGAGTAGTTAAACTAACCGTTGTTTGCTGCGCCTGAGCGGGAACTGCTGCAAATGCGACAAGGAACGCAGCTAAGCAGACACTGATTACAGTACTTCCTTTTAAACCATTCTGTGAATTTTTGTTCATTTGATGTATCCTCTTCAAATTAAATGGTAAATAGGAAAATCTGTTTTTACGGAATCTGTGACAATATATCCTTTTTTCGAATAAAAACAAAGCAATAGCCATTATGTAAATAGAAATATAGATATATGATAATAATTATTATGGT
>NZ_JAUVEY010000073.1:0-10601 GCF_030594565.1 Methanococcoides sp. | reverse complement strand
ATTCTTCACATGCGTACAGTCTTGAGAAAAGGATACGTTACGGTGCAGGGCTTGATCTTATGGAGCTTGTTGGTATAAGGGGTGTCGGACGTGTGCGAGCACGTAAGTTGTACAATGCGGGCTTTGTTTCGGTTGCAAAGCTTAAAGGTGCTGACATGTCTATATTATCAAAACTTGTTGGGCCTAAGGTCGCTTACAATATACTGTCCGGTATCGGTGTTAAGGTGAAGGATAAGCACTTTGAGAGCATACCTATAAGTTCAAATACTCTAGATACAATACTGGACAAAAACCAAAAGACATTCAATGATTTCCAGTGATGTTGAACTATCCATTTTTGGTTTCTGTTCGTAAATGCCAATTGTTATTGTTTTTTGTCACTGGTTAAAACGAGATGATCATATGCTGTATAAACACCTATCGGAAGTCACTGACGAAGAGATGGAGAAGCTTCTCTGCCGCACCGGAGATATGATGGACGTTGCTGATACTGTTTCATCAATTCTAAAGGATGTGCAGGAGAAAGGCGATGAAGGCCTGCGTGAATATACTAAGAAGTTCGACAGGGCTGACATTCATGATATTGAGGTTAGTTCCGAAGAGATCGAGCAGGCAATGGAAGAGGTCGATGCAGAACTTCTCAGACATCTTAAGATTGCAGCGGAGAACATCAAAAACTTCCATACAGCACAGCTTCCACAGAAGACATGGTACATAGAACCGTCTTCTGGGATCAAACTTGGTCAGATGGCCACTCCGATAGCATCGGTAGGTGCCTATGTTCCAGGTGGTCGTGCTTCTTATCCATCCACTGCACTCATGACCATAATCCCTGCAAAGGTCGCAGGAGTAAAGAATGTCGTTATGTGTACTCCCCCTGGTTCTGATGGAAAGGTAAATCCGCTTACTATCGTGGCAGGCAAAGTGGCTGGTGCAGATCATATCTATAAGGTCGGTGGAGTTCAGGCGATCGCTGCAATGGCCTACGGTACTGAGACGGTATTAAGCGTTGATAAGATCGTGGGACCTGGAAATGTGTTCGTGACAGTTGCCAAGATGATGGTCCGGGATAAAGCGGAGATCGATTTCCCGGCAGGTCCGAGTGAAGTGCTTATCATTGCAGATGATTCTGCAGATGCTGCTATGATAGCATCTGATATTCTCGCACAGGCAGAGCATGATCCAAAAGCGGTTTCCGTGCTCGTGACCACATCATCTGAACTTGCAGAACAGACTAACACCGAGGTCAAAAAGCAGGCTGCCATTGCTGTACGCAGGGAGATCGTTTACCAATCTCTTGAGAATGCAGCTATCCTCGTTGCGGATTCCATGGATGAATGTATAGGAATATCCAATGATTTTGCACCGGAACACCTTGAGATCATGGTTAGAGATGATGATGCAGTTCTCGATAGGATCGAGAATGCAGGTTCTATCTTTATCGGTAATTATGCTCCGGTTGCAGCAGGTGATTATGCATCGGGTACGAACCACGTCCTCCCCACAGCCGGTTATCCCAGGATATATTCCGGTCTGAATATTCACCATTTCCTGAAATATTCCACCATACAGAAGATAACGAAGGAAGGCTTAAGCTCCATCGGAGATACGATAATATCCCTTGCTGAAAAAGAAGGGTTGCAGGCGCATGCCGATTCCGTAAAAATTCGCCTCAATGATTGATCAGTTTCGAGGGCATCAAATTAGAAGGTTCATGGGACTAATTTGAGATGCCCGAACTTAAAAAAACGTTTCAATCGTTAATTATTTAATAGGTTACTTAGTATCAATTAATTTATTAAGTTTGGTAGGACTGTTTGAATATAATGAGGTGTTCCTATGAAAATTAGAATCGTAAGCAAAAGGAAAGAAATTGAAAAACTTGATACTAACGAAAAGATCATCCATCTTGCATTCAGACCCTCCAATGAAGATATCTTTAACCTTGTAAAGAGATGTAAAGATGTCGAGGTAATTCAGATACCGACTTCATATAGGCGTACTGTATCCAAATCAATTGAAATGTTCATGGATATGCAGAACATCAAGCTTATTGTAGGGGATGTCTGGGGTCACAGAAAGGATATCAATGAATACTATACTGTATCTCCGGCTATTGCTGAAAGGATCAATGCTCTGAGATCTGAAGGGATATCAGATGATATTATAGCTGAAAAACTTTCACGTGAAGGAAAGTTGAACAAGGAAATGCTATTTTATATTCTGAGCCAGGGCTGATCATATCACAGTTGTTGCCTATGATCAGGCAACATTTCTCATTTTATTCATTATATTCTTATTTCGATATTATCTAACAGTGATTCATTTTCTTTGGCTGCTTCTTTATGGACATTTTTGAGATGGCAGAAATCACATATATCAATCTATTTATTATATCAGGTAATTACATCACCAAAACACTAATTGAGGATATCTGGTAATATGGCTCAACAATACGGAAAAGTATATCTTGTAGGCTCCGGTCCCGGAGACCCTGAACTGATGACCTTGAAAGCACGCAGGCTTCTTGACACTGCTGATGTTATCGTCTTCGACCAGCTTCCCGGGGAAAAGATACTGGCTTCCATGCCCGAGGCTGCAGAGAAGATCGATGCAGGTAAACACGCAGGGGACCACAATCTGACCCAGAGTGAGATCAACGATGCTATCGTGGAAAAAGCAAAGGAAGGTAAGATGGTGGTCCGTCTCAAAGGCGGAGATCCTTACATGTTCGGACGTGGCGGCGAAGAGGCTGAAGAACTGGTGGAAGCGGGTATCGAGTTCGAGATAGTTCCGGGCATTACATCTGCTCTTGCAGCTACGGCTTATGCTGGAATTCCTGTTACACACAGGGACCATGCTTCAATGGTCACTTTCATAACAGGCCATGAGGACCCTACAAAAGAGGAAACTGCTCTTGACTGGAAGACACTTGCTGCTTTTGGAGGTACCATCGTTATCTTCATGGGTGTCAAGATGCTCGAACGTAACATGGGCGAGCTGATGAAGAACGGAAAGGACCCCAAGACCCCAGTTGCAATGGTGGAGAGGGGAACACGTCCGGATCAGCGTGTGACCATCGGTACTGTCGAGACCATCGCAAAGATATCAAAGGATGAAGGGGTAAAGGCTCCGGCACTTACTGTTATCGGCGATGTTGTCAAGCTTCATGAGATACTGGGTTCCCAGATCTGAAAATATTGCTATTTATTGATGGTGATAAGATGGACCAAAACGGAAAGAAGCCTGTAATAGCTATAATGAGACCCGAGGTCTATGTGGTAAAGTCGCGTGAACTTGCGGAATCATTTGGTTTTGAAGTTGTGGCTATCCCAATGATAGAACTTGAGGATATGAAGGACGAATATTTCGATGCATTTGCAGAGAACGTGTTTTCTGGAAGATCCGATTATGTTATATTCACCAGTGCCAATGGCATCGACCATACCCTTTCCAAGATACCCGAGGACAAGCACAGCGAGTTCATCGATGCTCTTAACAAGACAAATGTGGTAGCTATCGGTCCGACAACTCGTAAACAGCTTGAAGATCTCGGAATAGCTGTAATGGGGATGCCGGGAGTCTACAGTTCAGAAGGGCTTGTGGAATATCTCTGTCCTGATGTTAAGGGTAAACAGATAGATACTGCAAGGAGCGCTTACGGTTCCACATTTTTGATCTCGGGCCTGAGGGACTGTGGTGCGAACGTGCTTGAGACAAAGGTCTATACACTGACAATGCCAAACGGAGCATTGCAGAACGAGCTTATAACTAAAAGTCTCAATGGTGAGATCGATGTATTTGCATTTACCAGTTCCATGATGGTCAGAAGCTTCTTCGACCGTGCAGGGGCTCTTTGTGAAGGCGAGTCCATAAGGGAAGTACTTGAGAATTCCCTTGTGGCAGCTATCGGTCTTCCGACTGCCAATACATTGAAGGAATATGGTGTGGAAGTGAATGTCACTCCTGATGAGTACACTTTCAAAGAGATACTAAGGGTCGCAAAAGCGGCTCTTGAAAACTGATCACATAAAAAACGAAATTATACATGCAGGAGGATAACTATGATAGGAATCTCAAAACTCTATTGCGGAACTGTTGAGCCATCGGATGCCCTTCGTTACGGGCGTGATTCAAAAAGACTTCCGTCACACCTGCTTCAATTCTCAAAGGATAAGAAACCGGTAGTCGTCTGGAATGTGACCCGTCGTTGCAATCTTAAATGTGTACATTGCTATGCACATGCAAAGGACATGGAGTTCGAGGACGAACTGACCACCGAGCAGGGTAAGGAACTGATAGATGACCTGGCAGAGTTCGGTTCTCCTGTGATGCTTTTCTCCGGCGGTGAACCGCTGATGCGCAAGGACCT
Source organism: Methanococcoides sp. (assembly GCF_030594565.1). Classification (NCBI taxonomy): domain Archaea; kingdom Methanobacteriati; phylum Methanobacteriota; class Methanomicrobia; order Methanosarcinales; family Methanosarcinaceae; genus Methanococcoides; species Methanococcoides sp. The sequence continues at coordinate 6,229 of NZ_JAUVEY010000073.1, read as the reverse complement.
GCCGGAACTTGCTGAGTATGCGATCTCCAGGGGTATGCGTGCGGTAATCTCCACCAATGGTACACTTATCGATAAACCCATGGCAAAGAAGCTCAAGGAGATCGGTCTGTCCTATGTCGGCATTTCCATTGATGGTCTGCGAGAGACCAACGATAAGTTCCGGGCTGTCGAGGGAGCTTTCGATGCTGCAATGGAAGGGCTTCGCAATTGCAGGGAAGAAGGCATCAAGGTAGGACTTAGATTTACTATCAATAAACAGAACGTGGCTGATATTCCTGCTATCTTCGACATGATCGAGGAAGAGGATATTCCACGTATATGCTTCTACCATCTGGTCTATGCCGGACGCGGGACCAAACTTGTGGAAGAGGACCTCTCCCATGAGGAAAGCCGCAAGACCGTTGACCTTATCATGGACCGCACAAAGCAGCTTCATGAGAAGGGAATGCCTGTGGAAGTTCTGACTGTGGACAATCACTGTGATGGTCCATACATTTACATGAGACTTGCAGAAGAGAACCCCGAACGTGCAGAAGAGGTCTATGAACTTCTCAAGATGAACCGCGGTAATTCCACTGGCATTGGATTTGGTTGTGTTTCATGGGACGGCTCAGTTCATCCTGATCAGTTCTGGAGGCATTACACCTTTGGTAATGTGAAGGATAGGAAGTTCAGTGAGATATGGACTGACCTGAACGATGAGCTCATGGCAGGTCTCAAGGACAGAAAACTCCTTATCAAAGCGAACGCTGACAGATGTGCAAAATGCAAGTGGTTCGATGTGTGCAACGCTAATTTCCGTGTACGGGCTGAAGCCGTGTATGGCAATGTCTGGGCAGATGATCCTGCATGTTATCTGACAAAAGAAGAGATCGGTTATGATGAAGAAGAGTGAGTGATTCGCTCTTCAGTTCTTGTTTTGTAAAGGCTGTTAAAGAACATTTCTTTGAGTTCAAGCACCAAATCCTCTTACAAAAATCACCATCCAGAACAGAAAACAGCATATTGCAAGAATATTGTATTGTATTTCTTTTCTTGATGCAAAATATCCTTCCAAACCACCAAGAATAGCCAGTATTCCGAAAAAAGCAAGAGTATTCATACTAGTAAAATCTCCTGATATTATTAGGCTCAAATATATATCCAGAAAGAGTCCGACTACAGGTACCACTCCAATTATTACAGATCCGATTTTATCCTTTGTGATCAATCCATACATGATGGGAGCTACCGGCAAAAGAAGCGTGCTGAAAAGTACAATAGGAAGTGTTAATAAGTCACCAATTGTTGCGCGTAATGCGTGTTCCAGATGATTTACTCCAGTTGTAATAGCAACGATTACTGATGATATGATCATTGAAATTGTTATATTTTTTACGTTCATTTTCGCCCCTTTAATGCTAGAAAACCAGTAAAGTTTTGGAATACACAGTTAATATGTTTTCTAAAAAATAAAAAGGTGAAATGATCCACCTCTTGGATACGATTTAATTATCATTTATTACAGTAGCTTTCCCATCGTTGTATGGAGTTGTTACTTTGTTGTTTAGCCAATAATTATCTTTGTAAACTGTCCAACCAGTTCCATAAAATCCTGCAATCAGATCTTCTGCTTGTTCAAATTGATCTGGATGATGCGGACTGGGGCTGTCATGATGCGCATTTGCTACAACATCACCAGATGATGTCTGCCAAAGCCTTGCATGGTATCCACCATTTGTGCGCAATATGCTGTCAGCCACACCATCGGCCAATACCCATCCCCATTGTGGATCAGATACATATTGGGCATATTGCACTGGATAATCAGTCCATCCTTCATTCAATATTTCTGATTTTACTGTATTTGCAGTGTTATCGTTCCATACCAGATTTATTGGATCCTCTTTTTCATAAATCATGTATCCGACATTTGACCATGTCCATTGTGGATAAGCATAACTATCCCACCAATTATATGCTTTGGTGGTTAGAACAACTTCTTTTTCAGTCACAACTACTTTTTCTGTTCCTTCTTGCATTAAGATATCTTTTTTATCAATAGGAATTTGTTTTACTTTTGTTATGTTATTGATTCCAAACCTTTCTTCAATATCTTTACCTGTGTATATTTCTTTTATTTCCAGATAACCATTCTCATATGTGTAGGTTGCAATTGATTCAACAGTTACAGTGTGTTCTTGTATCCATTGTTCCATTGTTTCCTCTGGAGATGCACTCACAGCCGGTACAAATGCCATGCTTACCAGTAACATTGCGGCAAGTATCATGCCGAGCCCAAATCTCATATTTGTTTTCATTTCTTCTTACCTCGCTATCAATTCCAGAGGCATAATAATATTAAATATTTTCAAATTCAATATTATTATGCCTCTGGGTATGTGGGGTTCAGCTTCTTCCAAAATTCGGTTGAGCCCCACACCAGAAATTTCTATTACATTCATCGTATACATTTATTACTGTGATGAATTTTCATCGATCCGGTTAATATTCATCAGTCCGATGAATATTCACCATTTTGATTAATGTCAGAAACAAAACAATTCCGGGATATTTTTCATGATTTTGCTTGTGTTTTCAGTGGATCGCATTTACAGCAAACAAAAAAAGCGTGGATTTTTCACAAATCTAATGGTCTCAGGTATTGCATCATATGCAATATTGAGGCACAAATTTCATATATTTTGCACACACTATGCGTTTTATTATTAGTTAAATCATATAATTTATATTACCTACATAATTTTCTTCCAAGTAACTTATTTAAAACGATACCTGATATTTTAAGCGAGAGCAAAGTTACGAGATTTAACTAAACTTTCACCTCAGGCAAACAAAAGACGTAAAACAACATAAAACATTCAATAAATCATTATGAGCAGGTTATCTGCATAAATATTCAGAATGGTACCGAAACATGGATATCCTTGAGATCTACAGAAAAGCAGGGGATGATGTCCAGGCGATATACAGATCCAGACTCATTACCGAGATACTGCTGTCACTAGATGAAGGCAGCAAAACACTTTTTCAACTTCGTGAAATTACCGGCAGCACATCTCAGGCATTAATACCAAAGATCAGAAAATTGGAATCTGACCAACTTATAGAGGCAAAGGAACACGGGTATTGCCTGACCCGGCTGGGAAAGATCGTAGCATCCAGGATCGCAGATTCCTTCATGACAATGGGAACGATCAACAAGCACAAACATTTCTGGTCAGACCACTGCCTCGAAGATATTCCAACTTCATTATTAAAAGAGGTTGGATGCCTTTACAATTCCGAAATCATCAGTGACACCAATATAGAGATTTTTAATCTATACAGCACCAATCTAAAAATCATAAAAGAAGCTGAGCATGTATTCGGGGTATCATCTGTCGTAACCACGGAATATGCAGATTTCATATCAGAAAGGGTATGCGAGGGAATCGCTGTTGAGCTCATCGTTACCGCCGATGTTGTAGAACAATTGAAGCAAGAGCCTTATGTCGAAAAGATCAATGCACTGAAAGATTATGAAAACTTTAAATTAATGACTATGGCTGATAATATTTTTGGGGGGCTCATTGTCACTGATAAATGCCTGTCATTGAGTCTGTATAAAAAAGACGGGGTGACATATGACATCACAAGTGGCATATTCAGCTTTGATTCGATGGCGGTTGGTTGGGGAAAGAGGCTCTTTGGGTATTGTAAGAATCGGTCAAAGGTTATAATAATTTGAGTCCAGTGCACTTTGTTCTAAAAACTTATTTATCCTTTATTTGACTAGTACATACTCTATCCATCCAACGTACCGGACCTTCAGGTAAACAGCATGTCTCTGAATTCAATCAACAAATCCTCTGATAAAAATTACCACCCAGAACAGAAAACAGCATATCGCAAGAATGTTGTACTCTATTTTTTTTACTGATGCAAAATATCCCTCCAGACCACCGAGAATGGCTAGGACTCCAAAATAAGCAAGAGTATACATACTGATAAAGTCTCCCCACACAATCCTTTTATGATGATGTGGTATTTTTACTCATTCGATTGCTATTTACATTAGTTCTTTGAACTATCTGTAGCTTGAAAGGCAGATGTAAATAAAATTAATCACTCACTCAATGTTGAGGAGATCCATAAAATCAAAAAAACACTTGAAAAAGAAAAAAAGAGAAAATGAAAAGTTTGAATATTTCAAACTTAATCTCTTTCGTAATCAAACAGCAGCATCTTTCCAGAATGAGAATCAATCCAGGCTGAAGCTGGATATTTATCATCTTCTGCAAAACTTGAATCCATAAACTGGATTTCCCATGCCAGATGAATTTTGTCCTCATCATCCTCTTTCCAGACGAGAGTAGATGAAATGACTCGAACAGTATCCGCTTTTTCTTCTCCTATATATGATTCCTTTCGCATGAACTCTTTGATAATTTCAACAGCTTCCTCGTCCTTAATGCTTGGTTCAATATCTATGAGTGCTATCTCATCTTCATTCATAGACCATCTTTTGCGATAACTTGAAACTTCGCCTGTTTCTGCATTTACCCTTAGTTGTACTCCATCCGAAATAGATGGTATTTCCCTAATCACCCTCGCATAGCTTATTTTATAAGTCCCTGGGAGGTCATCTGCGGCAGGCTCCCTGTATGTTATTTTCTCAAGTTCGACTTCATTGATTTTCTCAGTTGTAAGCTTGGACTGGATGTACTCTTCTGCTATTTCCAAAGCTTCATTTTTGCTAATACTATCGTTTCCTTGCACATTTTTTGCCCCGTCATATACAAAAAGCAACTCTCCGGTAGAGGCGTCTATTCCGGTTATGACACTATTTCCATCAGTTGTTTTTGAACTCAATTGCCAGATTAACCCGAAGCCATCCTTGTCAATGATCTCCCCATTAATGGATTTTGCAATTACCTCTGGATTTTCGGATATCAATATGGTTTCTGCATCCTTAAGGCTGAGATCTGTTTCAGTAATGGATGGATCAAGGTATTTTGATTGCTTTGCATCTTCTTTTGTGAGGAATATTACCGCATCTTCTGAAGCAAAAGCCATTAGTGTTGCACTTGATACTATCAAAACCAATACAAACATTTGATTAAGTTTCATGATTTTTCCCCCTTCAAGTCCTCAGACACAAGTCTGAGTTTCCTATAAATCTATTATTTCCAACATCGTCTGCAGATCCGAATTCATCTTCTACTTCGTCTTCTGCATATCTAGCCGCTTCAGAAACCTTGACATTGGTAAAAGTGGCAAGATCAAAGAACGCTGCATAAAATCGCGCATTCCTCTTGGTTAGAACGGTGTCTTTATAGCCAAAATAGGTATCAAAGCCTTTGTCAATAAACTCATTTCCTAAATCTGTATATTTTGCACTTTTACATGCACCTGCAAACATGAATCCCCCATTTCTTCCGTCCATCCAATTGTTCACATTTGAATCAGATAACCAACTCGAGTCTTTAAACTGCAGATAGCTTGCGCTTAAAGTTTCATTTGTTCCTCCATGAGTATGAATCACAACGACATTTACATTTGTTGTGTCATCAAGTGCATTTATATTAGCTACAAAGGCACTGTCGCTCGAAGATCCCGAAACGTAATCTGTAACTGAAGTTATATCAGGAATTAAAAGAAGATCTTGATCTACTTCATCAAATCTTGCATGAATATAATTAATTGTGTTAGCATCGATGTCTGCAAACTGAGTGCGACTTCTATCTAATATGGCATCAGGATCTGCAGATGCTGGGGAAGCAAACAAAAATAGCAGAATGCCAATCACGCATATATATTTTAAATTTGTTCTTTCAATGTTCATTCTTTCTTGCCTCATTTTCATTACTTGTGAGGCAAGATTACGTAAACTTTAAACACTATCAAAGTCAACCTAATCTCGCCTCCGGGCACGTGGGGTTCAGCTTCTACCCAAATCCGGTTGAGCCCCACTCCAGAAAATTCTATTACCTTCATCATATACATTAATTACTGTGATGAATATTCATCTATCCGGTTAATATTAATCAGTCCGATTAATATTCACCATTCTGATTATAGTCAAACACCCAACATTTTGGACTTCTGTTTTTCACTAAGAAACTTTTCAATCCATCTCTTTGCAAAGCTAATTTTTGATGAGCACTCCATAAATTTCCCATGTATTAAATCCCGCATATGATCAATATCGATAATGAACTCTCGCGAGATAACTTTTTTGATACTT
>NZ_JAUVEY010000031.1:0-15947 GCF_030594565.1 Methanococcoides sp. | reverse complement strand
TGCAACAAAGCCCCAGAAGATACCACCACCCCGTGGGAACTGTTCTGAGAAAACGATGGCCAGTATTGGAAGCAGTATCAGACCTACAGCCTGCATTAGAATTACAACAGAGTACTCACTGGTACGCTTTGAAGCAAAACCTCCTCCGAAATCAGCCGCACCCCATGCTGCAGCGGAAGCAAGACCTAAGAGAATGACAAGGAATTCAGCGGGGATAATTTTAGTAACTCCTGATAAAGCATCGGGCCTTTCCGGCTAAATTCCCTCATTTCTATAAATAGATTCTCACAAGAGAAAAATTAAGAATCGATGCCAGGCCATTGTTCACTGATAGCAGGTATCAACCAGGAAACTGGTCCTTTATATAGCAGTATCATTAATGTAGTTAATATCCTAATGATACTTAACTGATGCAGCAAAAAGGAGAGAAAAAAAATGTATTGCTATCAATGTGAAGAAACTATTAACGGCCAATCCTGTACCAAAGCCGGAGCATGTGGAAAGACAGCGGATGTCGCAGATCTTCAGGACCAACTTACATACATCCTCAAGGGGATCGCATATTATAATCAGAAAGCAAGGGAGAATGGGATAAAAGACAAAAATGTCGATAGCTTCCTCATGAAAGCACTATTCTCAACTGTCACTAACACTAATTTCAGTTCAAGTGACTTTAATAAGTTCATCAATGAAGGCATCTCACTGAGAGAGAGCATCAAAAAGAACCTCACAACAAGGAACATCGACCTTGGAGAAACAAAGGACATGTCCTTCGGTGAAAAAGTAAAAGCAACTCTTGGAGTAAGCCATCCTGAGACAAGGTTCAACATCCCGGAAGCTGCAATTATCAATACTGAAACATTGAAGACAGCAAGCGTAGGAGTTCTTAATACCCAAAACGAAGACATAAGGTCCCTCAGGGAGCTGCTTGTATACGGTCTGAAAGGTCTGGCTGCATACGCACATCACGCAGAAGTTCTTGGATACACCGAGGAGGCACTATCCGAATTCGCCGAAAAGGCACTTGCTTCAACCCTTGATGACAGCCTGAGTGTTGACGATCTCGTAGGACTTGTCCTCGAATGTGGAAAATATGGTGTCAATGTAATGGCCCTTCTTGACAAAGCGAACACGTCCACCTACGGCAATCCTGAACCAACGGAGGTTTTCCTCGGCACAAGGGACAATCCAGGCATCCTCATCAGTGGACATGACCTTAAGGACATGGAACAGTTGCTCAAACAGACCGAAGGCACAGGTGTCGATGTTTATACCCACGGCGAGATGCTTCCTGCAAACTACTATCCCGCATTCAAGAAATATGACCACTTTGTCGGAAACTATGGAGGTTCGTGGTGGAACCAGAAGAACGAATTCGAAACGTTCAATGGCCCCATACTCATGACGACCAACTGTCTTGTCCCTCCAAAAAACATTTACATCAACAGAGTCTACACCACAAGCGTAGTCGGTTTCGATGGGGTCAAACATATCGATGCTAAAGAGGATGGTACAAAGGACTTCTCCGCCATCGTAGAGCAGGCAATTGCATGCCAGCCCCCAAAACAACTTGAAGACGGCACTATAGTCGGAGGATTCGCACACGCTGCTGCCCTCTCTGTGGCAGATAAGATCGTCGAAGCTGTAAAGGGTGGAAAGATCACACGCTTTATCGTCATGGCAGGATGTAACGGAAGGCATAAAGAAAGGGATTACTACACCAAATTTGCAGAAGCCCTTCCTGAAAGTGCGGTCATCCTGACCGCTGGTTGTGCAAAATACCGTTACAATAAACTTAACCTCGGCGACATCGACGGGATCCCAAGGGTTCTGGACGCAGGACAGTGTAATGACTCGTACTCCCTTGTGGTCATTGCACAGAAGCTTGCCGAAGCTTTCGGTCTTGAGGACATAAACGACCTGCCGGTATCATACAACATCGCATGGTACGAACAAAAAGCAGTACTTGTATTGCTTGCACTGCTCCACCTTGGTATCAAGAACATAACACTTGGACCTACACTGCCTGCATTTGTGTCTCCGAATGTACTCAGCGTCCTCGTTGAGAACTTTAACATCGCACCCAACACAACCGTTGAAGAGGATCTGAAGAGGCTGCTCTAAGCCTTTTCTTCCTTTTCAACCCTCATTCATTATATCTATTCATTATATCCATCCATTACTTCTTTTTTTATTTTTAGATCATATCAAAAAGTTTCACTAATTCTTTTATACTAACATCGACCAATTTATTAAAGTGAGAAAATGTTCAACTTGAGCAATTACAATAAAAACTTGATGATAGTACTTCTTATTGCAGCCACACTGTTCACGATGATCGGAGCTGCAATGGTGCTGTCAGAATATAATTACTACAATGGTCTGCAATACCTGGCAACAGCAATAGCGTTCTTTACAACAGCGTATATTATCAAAGTAGGAAAAGTTGATCTAGAGATTGCTACGGACAGCAAACGCACCCAAATCATGGCAGGCCTTATGATCACAGTTGTTGCCCTGAGCATCAAAGGGCTTTTCTGGGCGGTAGGAATTGCCGTATTCATAATAAGTATATATAACATCTACAAAAAGTGAAATGCTTCAATTGACGATAACTTTCGAAAAACTGATATATCCCAGTGGCAATAGCCAGTGAAGCATAAAAACATAAAAATGGCGATCAACGATGAAACCTGAAATAAAAGCTGAACTCCTTGCTATTGGAAGCCTTGACATAGAACAATCCCTTCTGGGTAAGATAACAGTACCTACTGCCGGTCCCGGAGCAGGGAAAACGGCTTTTTTCTTCCGTTCAGGCGACCAGAGGGTCAGACTTGCTTTGAACAAGGATTCCCCACTCAAAGCAGTTGAAGAAGGAAATGAGATAGTCATATTGAAAGATGGAAAAGAACTTGCAAGAGGGCAGATAGAGGATGAGCTTATTCACTGCCCTGACCAGGCATACATCAACATGACAGAGAAGTGCATCTACGATTGTAAGTTCTGTCCGGTCCCTAAACTTAACGGCAAAGTGAAGACAATAGAAGAGATAACAGAGCTTATAGGGAAGGCGAATGCCAGCGGTAAGATGAAAGCCATTTCGATAACATCCGGCGTGGACGAATCTGCGGAAAAAGAACTCGACAGAGCACTGGAAGTCATTGATGCAGTGAAGAAGTACAACGTACCCATAGGTGTTTGCATCTATGCGACCCCGGATTCCAACAAAAGATTGAAAGCTGCCGGCGTGGACGAAATAAAATATAATGTCGAAACAATGGACAGACCGATCTACAAGGAAGTCTGCGGTGACCAGGACCTTGAGCCGATACTGGATGCACTAAGAGAAGCTGTTGAAATGTTCGGCAAGAACAAGGTCTGTGCGAATTTCATAATCGGTCTTGGGGAAACCGATGAAAGTGTTGAAAGAGGAATACGGGAGCTGGCTGCAATCGGAGTTGTGCCCATATTGAGACCTGCGAGCAAACATCCATTGCGCGAGGGAGAAGTGTTCATTGAAAGACCTTCAAAGGAACGGTTGCTCAAGCTTACAAAGATGCTTCGGGAAGTACTGGACGAATACGGACTCCGTGCTGACACTTTCAAAACAATGTGCCTTCCATGCACAGGCTGTGACCTGAATCCACACAGTGACCTCGTAGAAGAATAACTTAAAGGATGCCATGACAAATGAACAAAATTGTGCCACATTCGAGGCATCCATAGAAATGACCGAGAAGGACCTTGAATTTGCAAAACCTCCAATATCAGTGGAGACCATAGTTAGCACATTTAAGAAGTATGACCTTCGATACATTGTCATTTTTGCGGATAACATGTTCTATGTTGCTCAACAGGACCTGCAGCCATATCATCCCATGTATGTAGATGACTCATATCCCGAAGACATTGAACTGATATTCGATCTTATGACCGTTGAGAGAATACGGAAAATTGAATACATCAACGGAGTGCTCAAAAGAAGCCCCATAGAAGAACATCCTGATGCTTGAGTACACGATAAGATATAATACCGATAAGTTACAAACATTAAGAACAACATGATCGAAAAATTATACAAGAGACCTACTACATACGTTGTTATAATCGGATTGATCTTAACAGTGTACCTATTCAGTACCTTATTGAATTTTGCGGATGAAGGTAACCTTGTAATGGTACTATTGACAAGTGTTTCCATAGGAATTGTAGCATTCTTCATTACAAGGACCTTGAGCCACCAGAAACAGATCGATATTTACAAAAAATGATCATTTTATCTTGATCAGGTGGACAAAGGCCCTACAGTGAATCTTTCCACGGGTTGGCTCGATGTCCACAGCTTTCTTTTATTTTGAGACCCCTTTGCTGTACACATCATCTTGAAGAAGTGTTCTTTATACTTGCTTTTTTACCACAGTGAGCTTTCATGTATTCACCCTTCTAGATTCTGGATCAGCACCTTTGGAAGGACCTAAATGCATGACAATGACCGGTTGTGTATATTTTGTGGAAAACCATCCAAAACTTTAAATGTTTTAGTAACATTAATCTGTACCAACACAAGAGTACACATTATTTAATGTGATCACTTTAGTAACAATACGATCATAAAATTGAAATTATGTCCTCACGAAAAGATACAGGTGAGCATTATGGATGATTTAGAGAAGATCAGACAACAACGATTGGAACAGATCAAAAAGGGCCTTGAAGCTAAAGCGTTCCCGGATGCACCCATACATGTTACGGATGCGGATTTCAATGAGTTCATATCAAAGTACCCCATCACTGTAATTGACTGCTGGGCAGAATGGTGTGGACCTTGCAGAAAACTTATTCCCATTATTGATGCCCTTGCAAGAGAATATCAGGGAAAGATAGTTTTCGGGAAATTGAACACTGATGAGAACCGGATGGTCGCAAGGAATTTTAATATAACAGCCATTCCAACACTTTTGGTCTTTAAAGACGGAAAAGCTGCTACCCAGATAGTAGGAGCACTCCAGAAAGAACAACTCGTTGAACGCCTTAACAGATTCATACAGTGACCGGAAGAGAAATAATGTCCCACAAACCAAGAATTGCAGAAAATCCCGGTGTCCGACTCCTTGACCTAAAATCAAGCTCAAAACCATTTTTCATAGTTGCTTCTGTGGAAGTTGGTAACACCACTACGAAGTGTATACTCACAGCTACCAATATGGATGAAGGTAAGACATATCTTGTTACCAAGACCGTGAAGATGACAAGGGATGTCAGGCCTCCAAAGGAAGGAGAGACCATTTTTGGCAGAACTCTCAATGGAATAGAGCTTACACGTGAGTCCGTGTCAGAACTTGTCAAGAACACATTGATAGAGGCAGTGAAAAAGGCAAACCTGGACATAAAGACCGATATAAATTTCGTTGTCCGCTCAACCGGAGTTGTTGCCGGGTTCGATACTCCCGAAGAAGTAGGAGAGTTCATTAAAGCGCTTGCTGATGGCTGTCTTCTTGCAGGGGTACCTCCTAAGAACATGACACCACCAATGGGAATTGATAACATACCCGACAAATTCCGAAAACACAGCAAACTTGACAAAGTGTTCTTTGACGGTGCTGTCGCTAGTGTACTGCCACCAACCGGAGCTACCGGAGTAGAAATAGTTGCAAACGAAATGGAGGGCGAACTTGCGACCGCGGGCATCAAAGAAGGTGCCAAGTGGGTGGATGTGGATTTCCGTAACCCCTGCATGTCAATGGACTTTGGTACGACCCTCGATGGCAGGATAATCAGCCCTGATGAACCCTATGCAAAGACCATTGGTAATTTCTGTGGATTTGCAGGTGCTATCCCGGATGCCATGATAAAAGGAACCGGTTCAGTAGATAAGAAAGTTGGAACCGCCCTTGATGTTTTCAAGGATGTGCATACGGATAAGCTCACATTGCTTCTTAAAGGCAAAAAGATACATGAGTACGCAAAGAAAGCTCTTGAGTATATCATAATCGAGAAGGTTCCTGAAAATAGGGACCGTTACGGGAGTGTACCAGTAAACCCTAAAGCTGCAAAAGAGATCAATGTCGTGCTTATCGGCTGTGACGTGGGAGTGAACGGTTCAGATTTCGATAAATTATCAGGGATAGGCGGAGAGATATACGACAAATTCGGTCTGAAAGTGCTTTTTGCCGTCATTGATGAGGTAATGGCACAGGTGATATACCAACTTGTAAATGTAGCAAAGGAAGAAGGACTCGTATTCCCGGAAACCACAATCGGCATCACCGGAAGAGCCGGAATCAGTGGCGACAAAGCAAAGCTTGCACTGAAATATCTTGACAAGCTCGGCCTTCATGAGAAAATCGAAGAGAACGTTGTTTTCGTTGATGATGGCCTTGCAAGGGGTGCAGCGGTCATGGCAAGATGTATGAACTCCCTTGGAACCACATTCAATCCACTCGGAGGGCATCGCGGTGGGAGATGTATTCTCGGGAATAGGATCAAACTTCAGAACAAATGATCGAAACGACAGACATGCAAATGTTTGTCTGCGATTCTTTTATTTTATTACCCGGCTTTGTCAAATTTAAAACCATGACAATGAGATAAAGCTCGAATATCCAAACAAGGACGGATACTTCACATATGAGCTAAGCTCTTCATTTGGCATATTTTATAATAAAGAGACTATTATATTGAAATTGAGTAATTATGAGCTAAGTAGATAATTATATGAAAAGTTGTATAATACATATGTATATATATTTATAAAACAACTGTACCGCAGATAACATAGCAAATATTATGCGTGTATCGCCAAAAAACTAGTGATAATAAAGGATGTAGGTATAAAATGGACATAGAAATGCAAGCTTCAGTAAGAGAAGATGAGTTGAAAAAAGAACTAATGGCCAAATTGGATCTAAGTGAAGATACTCTGTCAAAAATATCTCAGATGGGAGAAGAGCCAGTTGGTGTCACTAAGAATGTAGCTCTCCAATTACCCATTGCAAATGGATTTGGTAAGAAAACTATTGGAACATTTAATAATCCTTGCCCTTGGACCATAACCGCCAAAGTACATGCCAAAATCACCGCTCCTTCGAATGGTAGCTGGCGAATCCGTGTTTCAGTAAATAATAAGGTGGAATTTGATAGATCTGGCATAACTCCAAATATAGACATTAGCACGAGTATCAAAATAAAAGGTTGGTCAAAGTCGACAGTTGTTGCTGAGGCTTGGTGGAGTGAAAAAACAGATACCACTCTTAATGTAGAAGCCAACGTTACAATTTAAGATCGATAGAAGATGGAGCTCTATTTTTCATACTCCATCGTTTTATTTTTTATATACAGAGTTAAAGTCGCATCGTTTTATGCTTATTCTTATCAAATGGACCACAACATTTGACAGAAGAACATAAAAGTAGGTTTAACTCTTTTCCATATCCCCAACCCAAGATTCTTATTGATCCTGAAATGTTTTGGAAGCTTCTTTTTCTGTCAATAATCTCCCGTAACTCTTTAGCCGCATGAATTTGTCTTAGAACCTTTCTTCCCTTTGATTCAAGTTGTTCCTTTTGTACATTTTCTGAGAAGTAAAGATAGTTCACACTATGGGGTTTAAGGATCTTAATTTCACAGATTCATTTCTCTGGATAATAATTATGAAAATCAGTAATAATCTTATCATTACTCTTATTGAGTTTCTTTTCAGTTATGCACTGCATCACATATGTTCATAGTTTGGTTTGCATTTTGGTCGATACAAACAAACTAAGAACACTTACATTTATTTTGACTGGCAAACTCGGATTACAGATCACTATTGATCGTTTTTTTAATTGAAGCATCTATTGCTTTTTTATGCAGCTCGGATGATTCGTGTATTCCACCCATATTCCCACGAACCGCACGACAGGGGTATTGTGAGATCAATAGACCCGCCTTTGCGCCGGCTTCTTCAACAGGCATACCTACAAGAGCATCTGCCATACGCCAGGTACTACCGCAGGGTGCTCCCTTAATGATATCCACTTTCGAGATCTTACCGTCGTTTACCTCGACATCGAGAACGGGGTTCCCAAAAAAGGAAGTAAAGGCGTCTGTACTGGGATCGGATGCAATGTTGCAGCAAATGTCATCGACCTCAATGAAGATACCATACTTTGAAGAGATGTCTTCCAGTTCCCGGATAGGTGCCTTTGCCGCACCCCCGGGAACTATCAAAGCACCTACGCCGGCCTCACCGGCCATTTTGGCGATCTGTGGTGTGATGTCAGGGTGCAGCGAGTAAGTGATGATTATATCAGCATCGAAAACTTTCTCGTTAAAATCAAGTTCTGAAAAGAACTCTTCAGGCTCATCGATCAGGTCCGGTAGATGTTCAGGGACCTCTGCGACGATCACTTCCAGATCCGACCTGGACCTAACGGTCTCAATAAGCCTTCGACCGTATTTACCACGTACTATAACTCCCAGTTTTGTCATGTTCAATACCTTGAACAATGTTATTGAATAGCGGTATATTAATATTGTTTGCTTTACAATCATTTAACTGTTTAAATATTCAGGTGATCAAATGGATGATATTGACCAGTCAAAGGTATATTTCAGATGTAATGTGTGCGACTTCGTCTTTCAGGCAGATCCTAATTTTTTCCCCATAAAATGCCCGCAGTGTGGAAGTGAAAGCACCTCGAGGACATAAATTTAAAATTGTAAGGATACATGTAATCCCCATGAAAGGAAAGCTCATAACACTGGAAGGAATAGATGGGTCTGGAAAATCTACCATTACAAGCTTTCTGAACTCCCATCCGAGCTTTGCTAATGCGGTGTTCACAAGAGAGCCCACCACAAGCTGGATAGGGGATGCTGTTTACAAGGCAATCCAATCTAACACCGATGAACTTGCCGAGCTTATGCTTTTCACTGCAGACCATGCAGACCACATTGAAACCCTGATAAGACCTGCAATCGAGGAAGGGAAGATAGTTATTTCGGACAGGTATTCGGACAGTCGTTACGCCTATCAGGGCGTTACACTGAAAGAGAGAATGGAAGAGCCCATGGAGTGGATACAGATGATCCACAGAGGTTGGACCATTATCCCTGATCTCACGTTGCTTTTTGACATCGACCCGGCTGTTGCGGTACAGCGATGCGGCAAAAGAGGGGAACAGACAAAGTTCGAGAAGATAGACCTCCTCAAAGGGGTCAGAGAGAACTACCTGAAGCTTGCAGAAAAGGAACCAGAAAGATTCGTTGTTATCGATACGGACAGGGAATTAAAAGAAATAGAGAAAGATGTGTTGCAAGCAATCACATCGATCATTGAAAGTTAAAGATCGTTAGAGTCTGCGAACTTTACGAGAAGTTCACCGAACTCACGGACGTGTTTTGGATTCAAGTTAAAGCGGCTCCTTTTCTGACCGCTTCTTTCTTTTGCGACCTCTACATACTCATTTTCATACTTTTCACTTGTTGCAAGAGATATTGTAAGGTACCATCCGCCACCCATTTTTATTTCCATATACTCTTCGCTGTCACGGACTTCTTTATTTTCTTCAGTTTCACTTACAACTTTATTTTCTTCTACCATATTGATCACCCATATTCAATGTAAATTGAACATCTATTCATTACCTGACCATCTCAATAGGAATGGAACCATTATGCAATCCGGTTGCAACCAATGCACCTTTGATACCAATAGCTTCCAGTTGCCTAATATCTTCCACGTCCCTTACGCCTCCGCCAAGGAGAACATTGTGGTCAGAAACATCTGCTATAAGACTTAAAAATTGTGCATCGAACCCTGCTGAGGTTCCCACCATATCCATGTCAAGGAATATTATGTCATTTATCTCCAGACCGTTCAGTACCTTTACTATCTCAAGGGGATCTTTCGGCATCAAAGGGTCAGACGAGAGGATGTTGCCGTTCTTTTTATCAATGCTCACATTGATCTGTGAAGGGTATGCAGCAGCTATCTTAGTAATGGAATCCAAAGATGCGGTCTCTGTGCCCAGTACAAGATGCTCTGCAAGCCCTAAAAACCCGGCAACATCTTCAAAGGAGCTGATCCCAGGATCCAGCATCGTTTTGGAAAGCTCTGAAACTCCCCTTATCACATCAAAATTTATGTTTGGCTCACCCTGCCCCTGAAGTCTGTTAAGGTCTGCGATATAGACCTCGGCAGGACGCAGTTCCCGAACAATACCAACCGGGTCCGATGTTGTGCAGACATTACTGATTTCGTGTACCGGACGATATTTTTGCCGGTCCCCTCCCTGCGCATGGACAGCATTACGGTTATATACATCAAATACAAAGACGGTTCGAAACATATTAAATTGATAATTCATCTCATCTTATAAAAAAGAGGCTAATACATGAAATTACTCGTAAGTCCGATCAACACTGAAGAAGCAGTAGCTGCACTCAACGGAGGAGCAGATATAATCGATGTAAAGAATCCAAAGGAAGGTTCACTTGGTGCTAACTATCCATGGGTCATCAAGGGAGTAAAGGACGCTGTTGAAGGTAAAAGGCCGATCAGTGCCGCACTTGGGGACTTCAACTATAAGCCAGGTACCGCAGCCCTTGCAGCATACGGAGCTGCTGCTGCCGGTGCAGATTATGTGAAGATAGGACTTTATGACATCAACACCGAAGAACAGGCATACGAAATGCTTACCGGTATCGTTGAATCCGTAAAGGACATGGACGTCACTGTTGTAGCTTGCGGATATTCCGATCACGAGCGCATTAACTCCATCAACCCGAAACTTCTCCCTGAAATTGGTGAGAAAGCAGGCGTTGACCTTGTTATGGTCGATACTGGCCTCAAGGACGGACGATCTACATTTGAGTTCATGACCGAGGAAGACCTTATCGAATTCGTCAACGATGCACACTCCCGCGGACTTGAGACCGCTATTGCAGGAACCATAAAGTTCGATGATATTCCGGCATTGAAGCGTATCCAGCCAACCATCGTTGGCGTGCGCGGAATAGTCTGTGGTGGAGACCGCAGCACTTCAATTAAACAGGAACTTGTTGAGAAATTGAGAAGTGAGATCTGAAAAGGTCTCTTTTTTTTATTTCCAAAAACACTTTTTTAAAACATTTCTTTTTTATACTAGTACTGTGAATTTTACTCTAGTGGATCTTAGTGCCACTACTTAGATCAATACTACTTTTTAATTGAGCAAGGTGATCAGGATGTCCGAAGATATCACAGTACGTGTTGCAGAAGCAAACTACCGTGATGCGGGAAAGGGTATTGGCGGACTGAAGCGAGAACTCGGATTGATGCGCGAGATCATCGAACTGCCACTACGACATCCTGAACTTTCCGATAAGCTTGGAACGGAGCACCCCCGGATGGAATGAAGATATATGACGAGATGGCACGAATGTTCTCGAATTCGGATGCAGATGAAAAGGACCTAAGGGAAAAGGCATAAGTCGTTGGCCTAATAGTAATTAATAGGGGGAGTAAGTTACGTTGAAACAAAGATTTGTTTTAGATACGACCGCTTTGACCGATCTTCAAACACGGGAGATGCTGGAGATAGAGGACCTTTGCCAGGGAATGAGGGCAATACTTGAGCTTATCGCTGAATCAAGGCTTCATTTACAGATCAGTTGTTATGTTCCATTCCCATCTGTCTACAAAGAGCTCCATGAGTTTGCAAAAAATAATGGCTGCGATGATGAGATCATTGCGATGATAGATACATGGCTTGTCAAAAAGACGCCCGACCGGCATGAGGTGAAGATACCATCACATATTTTCCATGAATACGTATCCTATATGCGAGAACGTATCAACAAGGGTATGACCGTGGCCGAGGAAGCTATCCGGGAAGCTTCGATGCAATGCCTGTCCCTTGATTCGGAGATCGAGGATACGCACAAGGTAGAGGATGATACCGATCGTGAGGTTATTGGACCCATTGTAGGTAAATTCAGGAACAAGTACCGTTCAGCACTTCGTTATGGGATCCTTGACAGTGCCCCGGACATAGATGTACTGCTTCTTGCAAAGGAACTGGACGCAGCGGTTGTTGCAAGTGACTACGGCATTCAGAAATGGGCGGAACAGCTCGGGGTCAGGTTCGTGCCTGCTAATACGTTCCCGATGATGTTGAAGGAATATCTGAGACATACGCCTTCGGACGGAACTCATCAGAAGTAAATCTTTCAGGCACCCACGATGAAAGAAATGAGTGCAAAGAGCATTGCGAATTTAAACATTTTTGATGAGCGTGCAGCATCCTTTTTCCCGAGTATCTGGTAAACTGCGACAAGGAAGAAGATGTCTGCAATGCCCACGACGAAAAGATATTTTTCATTTAATATGGATTGCATGTAAGGTACCGGACTTGCAAGCATGGCTGTAAAGCCGAATGCTGCTGCGACATATGATGCTTTTTTGGCTCCGACCAGGATAGGGAGTGTCCTTGCACCATCCTTTTTATCACCCTCAATATCCTCAACATCTTTTACGATCTCACGGGCAATGGTCGCAAGGGTCGCCAGAAAAAAAAGAACTAACAGTGCCTGAAGTCCTGACATGCCGAAGACCGCACCGCCAAAAAGGAAGGTCGAGCCGGTGAGATAACCGACCGAGGCATTGCCAAAGAAAGGAGTGCGTTTCAGGCTTTGTGCATAGAATATCAGTACTATCGAATTGAATAGAGCTATGATGCCACAAAGGGGATTCACCAGAAATGCCAGTGCTATTCCTGTTATAAAAAGAAGAAGCGAAAAATAAAGGGCGCTTTTCAAGGAGATCTTACCGGAAGGTATCGGCCTTGAGGGTTTGTTCACTTTATCGATTTCGATGTCGAAATAGTCGTTCAAACCGTTGCCAGCTCCTGTAACGAGGAAGACTACGGCAAAGATCAGTGAAGTATCGAACAATGATAGCGATACGTAAGGGGAAGCAGAGGAGAGAATATTATAAGCTATCAGAACACCAATGAGGCCTGCAAAGGCAGCCATTGCACAATTTCCGGCACGCATAAGTTCAAGATAGGCTTTCATTCGTTCTCCTGTAATAATTATCGGTTGCGTTTTACTTCCAGCATACGGTCAAGGGCGCGCTTTGCACGTACCTGAATATCTTTTGGCACGGTCACAACGGTCTCCATGTTCTCAAGACAGCGAAGGACAGAACTTAGATCTATCATTTTCATGTCCGGACAGAATGTGAATTTTGAGACGGGATAGAATTTCTTATTGGGATTCTCAGTCTCAAGCTGGTGCAATATACCCTGCTCCGTGGAAATTATGAATTCATTGTTATCGGAGCTTTTCACATGACCTATCATCCCAGTGGTACTGAACACATGGTCTGCTTTTTCCAGAACCTCTGAGCGGCATTCCGGGTGGGCCATTATCTCTGCCCCTGGATGCTCGTTCACTGCAAGATCCACATCTTCTGCAAGTATCTGATTATGTGTAGGACAATAGCCATTCCATGGAATGATGGTCTTATCGGTGTGTTTTGCAACATATGCTGCAAGGTTCTTATCAGGAACGAAAATAACTTTGCCTGAATCGAGCGAATTTACAACTTCCACTGCATTTGCCGAGGTGCAGCAGATATCACATTCTGCCTTGATGTCGGCTCTTGTATTTACATAACAGACGACCATGGCACCCTGATGTTCTGCCTTTAATTTACGCAATGATGCGACATCGACCATTGCAGCCATAGGGCAATCGGCATCTGCATCAGGCATAAGAACCGTTTTTTCAGGAGAGAGAATGTATGCACTCTCTGCCATGAAGCTCACGCCACAAAAGACGATAACTTCCGCATCTTGGTCTACCGCTTCCTGACTCAGTCCCAGTGAATCGCCTACGAAGTCTGCGATATCCTGTACTTCATCCCGCGCATAGCAATGGGCCAAAATAACAGCATTACGTTCTTTTTTCAATGAATTAATCTTGTTGATGATAGATTGCCTGTCCTGCATACGACCACTTGTTTTTCCGTTTTTTATTATTTATACACGATTTCAACGGACCGGCATACAATATCCGGGCATGTGATAAACATTTTTTGGTATGCGATCATGTCCCCACCTGAAGTGGATTGGCGATCTTTTTCAATGTGGAAATTGCAGATAAAGCTGCCAGATAACTTGTCTTGGGGTTACTCGGTGCCGGTACGTTCTCCACCCTTGTTGTGAACATACCGAACTCACCTTCAACGGTTATCTCGTGGATGTTCCTTGTTATTGCAGGGTTTGCGATGATCTTGACCTTTGTCTTGTCAAAACCAATACCTGCAATGCTCAAAGATGCTGCAACATTGACATTTGCAGGAAAAGCCTTTACAGCTTCTGATGCCATGCCTTCGAAAAGTACGGTCTTTCCTTTGATGCTGTCAAGATCGATGTTGTTCTGGACGATGTACGGAGCACCTTCAAGGCTTCTCGGGTGCTTCTGGGTCGTCAGTGTAACTGAGTATATAGAAGCTGCAGATGCGGATGTTAACCCATCCAGCCCAACGATGGCACCGGATGGGAAATAGACCTTACAACCATGTTCCTTTGCAATATCGAATGTTGTATCGAGAAGTTTTTTGTCTGCAAAAGCACCGACACTGATGACCATTACGTCACATTTTGCGTGAAGGGTGGTCGGAACTACCTCATACACTGCCTGTTGGGATGCGCATTCCACTACCAGGTCAACGTGCTTTACCATTTCCACTATCTCAAGCACTTTTGGGTCAGTGTTTTTGAGCTGTTCTTTCAAATTGATTATTGACTGTTCATGCCTGTCATATACAGCATACAGTTCGACACCGATGTGGCCTGAATCGATAGCTTTACAAAGCTCAGTACCGATCGCACCACATCCGAACACTCCAATCTTTAGCATCCTGGACTCCTGCAACTTTATTTTATGATATTGAAATATTAATAATAATATATCTTAATTATCCTGAACATCGTTCGAGAGATTCTCTCGACAACGTAGCTTCCAAACACGCTAAAAGCATATAAACCTCTTGAAGCATTGATATACATGGTAATATGATACTGACCAGCGAAATTGAAAGATTCATTGAGGAAGACCTTGGAGCAAATGACATTTCCTGTACCCTTGTTCCTGAAAAAGATATCAAAGCGATCGTTTTTGTCAAACAGGATTGTGTCGTTGCAGGCATTCCGATCGCACAACGGATATTCGAGTACTTTGGACTTGATTCATCCGCAAAACATAAAGATGGAGATAAATTAGTATCAGGAGAAACTATTTTTGAGATCTACGGTAATGCGGTATCGGTACTTCGTGCGGAAAGGATAGTTCTCAATTTCCTCGGGCATTTGAGTGGCATCGCAACCAATACCCGGGAATATGTCGAAACGGTCAGACAATACTCAGATGTGAAAGTGGCGGGTACAAGAAAGACGACTCCCGGGATACGAAAGTTCGAAAAACTTGCCATAATTGCCGGAAGAGGCGATCCTCACAGATTCGACCTTTCTGACACCATTATGGTAAAAGATAACCATGTCAACATGATGGGACTTGAAAATGCCATAACTTCAGCAAAGGAACTTGCAGGCTTTACGCAAAAGATAGATGTTGAAGTTGAATCCATTGAGAACGCAATTCTCGCTGCAAAAATGGGAGTTGATATCATAATGCTCGACAACATGTCACCGGGACAGGTAATTCAGGCAGTGGAAGCATTAAAAAGTGAGGATCTGAGAAATAATGCTATTCTGGAAGTTTCAGGCGGGATCGACCTCTCAAATATCTCTGAATATGCTAAGACCGGAGTGGATGTCATTTCTGTAGGTTCACTGGTACATAAGTCGCAATGGATAGATATCAGCCTTGAATTCGTGTAAAAAGTCAAAATAGATGTCATAAACTATTTATTGGATTCTTATTGTATTGATACTGGAATAGTATATACTATAACG
>NZ_JAUVEY010000087.1:0-9397 GCF_030594565.1 Methanococcoides sp. | reverse complement strand
TGAATCACACAGGAGATCTGTGATATCCTTTTGTTTTACAGGGGCTTCCATCATATTGGAAGTGAGGTTAAGCTGGGATGCACATCCTGCACAGTTGGTCACAAGATAGTCGGCTCCCGTTTCAGTAGCCTCACCGATACGCTTCTGTCCGCAATGAGCCACTGTTGGAAGATCATCGAATGCTGTTACAATGCCACAACAGAGGGCTTCTTTTCTGTTCTCCACGAATAATAGTAACTACAATGACCACTAGTAAATCCACTCGAATCAATGGCAGTTACCTCAATCTTTTCACCATGAGCATAAAAGAGTTTCAGTGTTTGCTGTAGCAATCCGCTGAAATAAACAGAATTGAGTCTTGTAGTGAATTTATGAAGTGTGTTCCAGATTGAAAATCTGGAACTCCCACTAAATCTATGATTTAATGGAATAGTAAAGTGTGGAACCTGTTTTAATCCAATTCTTGTTTTTATCTCATCCATTACTTCGACAAGTTCAACAATATCTCTATGATCATCATTCAGATACTCTTTCAATAAAACCAATGTCAATAGCTGGTGTTGTGTATATTTTCTTTTGGAATACTTGCAACTATAGATCTGAAGGTGCGAGTTACCTGATACAGCTAGCGCTGCATCAACAAACTTTAAATATTTGTTAGACAAAACACAATCATCCCCTTTGTGTTTTCTGTGATACGTAATACTCAGGGGATAATCCTTTTTAAAATTTTATGTGGAAATTAAATAGAAATATAGGTTTTCTACAGAGCCAAAATTAGCGTTATTTATATAAGGTACATGAGTAAAGAATGATGTTATACATACCCTATCGATAATATCAGCAATGGATCTTCATTGGCTGGCAGGTTAAGGATGGAAGCAACCTTCGCATCATCAAACGCACCCGTCACACACGTCCCAATGCCAAGTGACATTCCCTGCAGACAGATGTTCTCAGCAGCGCAACCCCCTTCGATATGTACATGCCTGATTCCACGAGTTCCATACTTTACCGTTGTGCGTGAGTAATCCGCCGCAATCACGACAACCGCAGCAGCGTCCCTGATATGTGGTTGTGACAACGAAGCTTTGCAGAGCTCATCCCTTCTCTCACCATCACAGATCCGTATCAGTGAATGCTTGGATGGATCATATCTGTACACACCAACGTCCAGTCCCCTTACATTGCCAGCAATCAGATACACCTCAAGCGGATAAAGAGCACCTGCTGACGGTGCTGTCCTGAAGAACCTATCCATGGTCATTCCTTGTGCAGCCCACAGAATTTGGGACACATTCGAAAGAGATAATGGATTGTCGGAATAGGAACGAATGGACCGCCTTTGAGCAAGGGTCTGTTCGATGGAAATGTTGCCATCAAGGGCCGGATCCGGAAGTTGGAGCTCAGGCAATGGGTCTGCAGGTTTTGTTCCTGCATCAAGCTGATCATTCTCATTTCTTTCGACATATCTACTCATCAAAATAGTAGATTGGTGTGCGACATCTATAAATCTTACTCTTAGCAAACTATTTGCAATGTCTGATAGACAATTGCTTCCAGCCGATCAGCTGAAAGAAAAGCTTTCAGAACCTGCAATGGACATAAGGTATCTTCTCTCCAGAGGATATAAGAGAAAGAGTGCAATTACCTTTGTAAGCAACCATTACCGATTGACAGTACCGGAAAGGCATATACTCACAAGACTTGTTTTCTCACCAAAAAAAGCAGACCACCGCAACAAAAAGAAGCTTGAATGCTCCCAATTAAAAGGATGCGATGTCTTTGTTGACGGCTATAATGTCCTGATAACCATAGAGACTGCACTCAAAAATGAACCCCTATGGTTTGCAGATGATGGATTCCTGCGGGATACAAGTGGAATATTCAGTAATCACAAGATCACGGATACTACTTGTATAGCAGTTGATGAGATGCTCTCAACTCTTGCAAATTTGAAAGTAAGGTCGGCAACCATCCTTCTTGATTCCCAGATGAGCAACAGTGGAATACTTGCAGAGCTTATATGTGAAAGAGTCAAAAATAAAACTTTCAAGGGCGATACAAGGACATCAAAACATGTGGATTTCGATCTCAAGGAAGCGGGAGCAAATGCAGTAATAGCAACTGCTGACAGTGTTATAGTAGATGCAGTGGATAAGGTGGTTGACATCACGGAATGCTGGTTGAAGCAGAATTCGAGATCATTGGAGGTCTTTAGTTTGAATTCTCATATAATGGATAAGTTCGAAAATTGAGATAATGTGGTTTTTACGGTTGATGATAAAAATACAAATTAATTTATGCTAATAGCCCAATTCAAACTATAGGCACTGAGATGGGCATAAATTTAATTTAGTTATCTTTCGCAAGATCAAATTATTCCCTTTTACTCACACTACGTGGACGAGTTGGGAAATAATCTTTTGATCTGGTTTTGGAAATGAGGGGATCTTATCATCTGTGGGGATAAGCATCTGAATTCGAAAGAAAGGATGAATCTCGTGAATTAGAGACATTGCTATAATAATCTCAAATGGGGATCGAGTGCTAAATGTGGCAAAAGGGGAAGTTTGGGGGAATATTATGACAGCTAAAGCAAGCGATAAAACGGTTGGTATTTTAGGTGGCATGGGATCCGAATCGACAGCATATTTTTTCTTAAAGGTAATCAAAAGCACTCCTGCCAGGAAGGATCAGGACCATTTAAGGATCATCGTAGATAATAATTCCAATATACCTGATCGTACACAAGCAATCCTTGGAATAGGGGAAAGCCCTGTTGCGGAAGCACAAAAAACTATTCATAATTTAGAAACTGCTGGTGCAGAGATCATAGCAATACCATGCAATACTATGCATTATTATTATTCTGAACTACAGGACAGCACAAAGATACCCATACTGAACATGATCTCAGAAACTGCATCACACGTTTCTAACACATTTCCAGATATTAAAAAGATCGGGTTATTGGCTACTACTGGCACACTAGAAACCAGACTATATCATAAGGCAATAAATGAGATCGAAATATTAACTCCGGATGAAGAGCTACAAAAAAAAGTCATGAATTCAATTTATGGTGAACAAGGAATTAAAGCAGGATATACATAGGGAAAATCACGGAACGAGATCTTAGAAGTAATTGAAGTACTGATCGACCAGGGGGCAGAGGCTATAATACTTGGTTGCAGTGAGCTTTCTTTGCTTTCAATTGAAGACGAAGTGTCTGTTCCATTGATACACCCTTCACAGGTCTTAGCAGATGTGGTCATAAAAACGGCAAGGATGGAGACATGACTTCAAATTAAAGATAAAGCTACAAAAAACATGGTCGGCTTTATAACATCATAACTCTTCATAACCTATATGAAAGTCGATGTACAGGGCTTATACCGACAATTCTATGTTGACAATAATTTTGAAAGGGAAGACATATTTAAGTCCCTGATATCCAGATTCAACATTAATAACGCTCTTTACCCGGGAAGTTTTGTTCATATTACTCCTTCTTTTTTCATTTCTGAGGTCTTATATGTTGATAGTGATCCACGAGCAAAGAAATTCTTTGAGCAAGAAAGTTCAGTTGCTGATATGATCTCAACGAAAAAGACCTATGATACAGATGCTGTTTTCCATTTCATATCGTCTGATTACTCTCTATCACTTGATCTTAAAGAAAAGAGCTACGATCTGCTCATCTCACAATATGCTGGTTTTGTTTCACAGGCATGTAAAAAATATCTGAAAACAGGTGGGATCCTGCTTGCAAATAATAGTCATGGGGATGCCGGAATGGCATTCATAGATGATGATTACGAATTCATTGCTGCTGTTTATGTAAAAGGTGGTAGCTATCACATCACAGACAGGAATCTTGGATTCTATTTCATTCCAAAGAAGCATATAAAGGTTACAAAAGAATACCTCGAGAAACTTGGGAAAGGAATAGGGCACACAAAAACAGCAAATTCGTATATTTTCAGGCGAGTTTCCTGAGAAGTTGGTTTTTAGTATTTCATGGTGGTATTGTTTACATCGAAATAGAGGAAACAAAAAACACAGATGATCACCATTCACAGAAAAGCTAAAGATAACTTAAATGAACAATATTTAAGAACATGTCTTATGCTGACGATCTTAACTGTTGAAGAAGGATATATTAAAAGGATTTAATGGCCTGACTTTTCTAATAAGCCTTTAAGATTTCCTCCCTCTTCTCTCATATGTGTCCTAATAGCCTCAACTCTCTTTTTTGCAATTTTTGAAAGCAACCATCCAAATCGAAAAGAAAGTGTGGCTGTAAATACACTTCCATTACTATTGTGAGGTTCTATGGAGAAAGACCCGTATGGGCAAATAATGGAATGTGGAAATAGGGTTTTATATTCTATCAATTCACCTTTTTTGATCTTGGTTATTTCAAAACTTATTTTTTCCAGTTTACCGTTGAGATATTCCTCAGCGTAAAGGATCGCCCCTTTCTCAAAATTCTTCCCTCTGATCCATTTTGCAATCACATGGTCCTTATGCCAGTATGTGTAATTTTCTGAAAAATGATCAAACCATTCAAAAATGACTTCTGGAGGTCGGTTTATTGTTACAGAATCTTTTAATGTGAGCATATTTCAAATCCCCTATCCCCTTGCTAATATCAATTGAGAATGAACATTTGTATTTATTCCTAAAATAAGTTGGTGGAGTTCACTTCTTTGAAGTTAACTGTGTACTCACGATCTAATATGGCTTCTATAATTCGAATCTCAAGCTTTTACAAAATTGTAATAATGAAATAAGAGATGTTTCCCACATATAAAAAAAGATGATCGATAAATAAATATCAATCGATCTGAAAATTTCGATACCAAATATTCATGCTTTCAATATTGCCAGATATATTGGTATTATTTACAAGTCTTCCACAATATTCATATCCGCATTTTGCAAACACAATATTCATCCCATATGAGCTGGCTCTTGCAATGGTATATGCAGTTTTGATACCCTTTGCTTTCATTTCATCTTCCATTTTTCTAAGCAAATATGAAGATAAGCCCTTTCCCCGGAATTCAGGCAATGTTGCAAAATCTGTCATTTCCACATTCGAGTGACCGTATTCTATTTCAGAAGAAGAGAGTGCAATAATTTTTTCTTCTTTGAAAGCTCCGAAATACACTACATTATCCTCTATTGTTTTTAAGAGGTAATTGGGATCATGTATGGGAAAAGGATAGGTTTCAAATGTTTTTTTATATAGATCAGCCATCTGTGTAATATCATTTTTATCGCATATTCTAATCGAGTATTCGGATGGAACATTGGTCTGTTGATCATTTCTTTTTGATAGAGCTGTCGTTACCACATTTTCATGCATTTCATTCAAATAGTCAATGCTTCTCTTATCATCAAGGAATTTGCTCATGATCACTGCATTTTCTTTCCCATCATAATATCGTGGGATGGTCGCTTCACAAAGATAATCTCTATCACAAAGAAGTTCTTTGAAAGATTCCGGAACCTTTGTGAATATCTTTGAATAGCTTTCCTTTTCTGCAAGAGCATCCAGTTTATCCAGAAGTAAAGGTATATCATCTGGATTGGATTTCATGAGATATATGCGATCATTATACCTCCCATGCTGGATAATGGAGTTGCCGATCTTCTCAATAGTATCCTTCAAGTCCTTCTCTCCATCCTCTCATTCTCTTCAGGAACAAGACTTGTGGTGTCATCATAATCCGCAAGCAGTTTGGCAATACCAATTCCCTTATACTCTGTAGCGTCGTCAAGTTTAAGCTGAAGATTGCACTTTTCGCAGTTACGATCACAATATATTTGTTTGTATGATTCCGGTTCTTTGTAGGTGGTAATAACACCTTCATAATTACGAAGGATCACACGGTTTGTCGACCAGGAGATGATATAATTGGGCATAACTGGTATTTTACCTCCTCCATGAGGGGCATCAATAACATAAGTAGGAATGGCGAACCCACTTGTATGGCCAATCAAATTTTCCATTATTTCTATTCCTTTGCCTATGGGTGTCCTGAAATGGGACAGGCCTTCTGAAAGATCGCATTGATACAGATAATATGGACGAACACGATTTTGAACCAGTTTATGAACCAGTTTTTTTATAATTCTCTGGCAGTCATTTACGCCTGCAAGTAGTACCGTTTGATTTCCAAGAGGAATGCCGGCATCTGCAAGCTTTTTAAGCGCTTGTCTGGAGGAAAATGTGACTTCTCTGGGATGATTGAAATGTGTATTTAGCCAGATAGGATGATGCTTTTTCAAAATGCCCACAAGTTCATCTGTAATTCGGTATGGAAGTACAACCGGCATCCTGCTGCCAATACGAATCACTTCTACATGAGGAATACTATTTATTTCAGTAAGGATCCAATCCAGAAAATCATCAGACAACATAAAAGGATCCCCGCCTGAAAGTAATACATCCCTTATTTGTGGAGTGTTCCTAATGTACTCGATACCCTCAAGTATTTTCTCTTTTTCAGGTATGTAATCAATGTCCCCAACTTTTCTTTTACGTGTGCAATGGCGGCAATACATGGAACAGACATTGCTTATGTGGAAAAGAACTCTATCAGGATATCTGTGAGTTATACCTTCAACAGGGCTATCTGTATCTTCCGAAAGAGGATCTTCAAGTTCGTCCACTGATACAGTTAGTTCTTCCGGTGAAGGGAATGATTGTAGGAAAATAGGATCGTTTCTGAAATCCTCAGAATCTATCAATGATAGGTAGTAGGGTGTGATAGACAATGGGAATTTGTCCAGCGTTTCTTTGAGCTTCTCTTTCTCAGGTGGCTCAAAATTTATTCCAAGCAGTCGCTCGAAAGTTTCTATATCCCTAATTGAATGTTTTAATTGCCAATTCCAATCCTTCCACTTATCCAGAAAGTCATCAGAATCGATCATTGTTGCTATTTCTTTTTGTTGCTTACTGTATTTTTCCATTGAAAAACCACGGGTAAAGTTTCGGCTTTAAAATAGTATCTATAATTTGCCATCCAAAATTAGCACAAAAAAGCACATGGATCTTGAATCAGATAGATACTTTCAGTCACTTTTCATTGACTGTAGCCTATAAAATAAAAATACACCTACATTATTAGGTTGTGTATTCCATAAAATGAAGATAATATATGATATACTTGTCCCCCTTCATAGAAGAGACTAAAATTAGATCTGATATAAGGATTGGAATAAATATTTGCAAATTCAATCAATTTATTGTGAAATCTCGGTTTTTTGACGTCACCTATAACTATCGATTTTTTATGTTAGTAGAAAAGGAATTTAATGGCAGTAATCAGGGATCGAATTGCCGACCGCATCGGGCAATCTTTGGGCGACCCTACCCCACTATTCTCCCCGTCTCAGGTCGACCTTAAGGATTTACAAATGCCAAATAAACTTTGAATATTTATGGGCTTTCACACCCAATGGCGTTCTACCTTCTGATTCACTGCCTCACCGTACTGTTTATGGTACGGTAATAGATAATATGTTTTAAAACTATTAATTGATTTTGATATACAACCTGATAACAAAAAAGAATTTGACTTTGTCTAGATATTATTTCCTAAAACCGAATTATCATATATATATTTAATCATAAAAAGTTTCATGAGCATGTTTTCAACAAAAAACATAAGGTGATGAATTTAACGTATTGGTATAACCAGTTTCACTTATCTCACATCAGAAGCTTGGCCAGTATCGGAGCAAGGAAAACTGTAACCAATCCGGCAATGCCAATTGCCATCCCGCTCATAGCTCCCTCGGTCTCTCCCATCTCGACGGCCTTGGTCGTACCGAGGGCATGGGAAGAGGTTCCTATGGCAATTCCCACTGCCACTTTGTCGTTTATTCTGAACAACTTACATACCAGAGGACCCAGTAGAATGCCTGCTATTCCTGTGAATACTATGGCTGCAACAGTTATGGATGGCATACCTCCAAGCTGACTGGATATCTCCATTCCTATGGGCGTTGTAACAGATTTTGGTATCATGGAGATGCTTAGCAGCTCATCAAGCCCGAACATCCTGCACATGACTATTATGCTCACAATACCTGCTGCAGATCCTACACTGATCCCTGCAAGAATTGGAATCACATTCTCCTTAAGAAGGCTGATCTTCTTATACAGGGGCACAGCCAGGATGACAGTAGCAGGCCCAAGGAAGAAAGATATGTATTGTCCTCCCCTATTGTAATCATCAAAGGTTATGTGTAAGCTCAGCAGAAGACCAATTATCATCAGCATGCTCAGTACCAGTGGGTTCAGTAGGGGGGAACCTGTCCTTTTGTAGAGCAGGCAACCCGCATAGAATGTTAGTAGAGATATCCCTATGCCAAAGATCGGAGACCCTGTCAGAGAAGAGATAAGTTCACTCAACAGATTTCCTCCTTTTCATCAGTATCTGTACCGTCATACCGGTCACCACTGTAATGATGAAGGTCGAGACCACAGATATGAAAAGCAGGGCAGTCCATTTTCCTTCAAGTATGGAAAAACAGGTTATCAGTCCCACAGCTGCCGGTATGAAAAAAAATGAGAGATGCTTCAGCAGGAAGTTGCTCACATCTTCGATCATGGATAGCTTGAGGATACCAGTTAACAGAAGGATTAGTAATAGCATCATTCCCAGTATATTTCCGGGAATCGGAAGGTTGAGGTAATTATGGAGGATATCTCCCATAAAGCATATAGCGAGAATTATAACTAACTGGATGATATACCTAATTGGGATCATTTTCGTTTTTTTGGAGTAAGGTCAGTAGCAGACAGTAGCATTTTCAGTCCATGAATAAATTCATGAACCGATAAAATGCTCAATTACTGACTGTTTTTAGGCTTACCTGAGCCTCGACCAGAATTCCGACCTGAGTTTTTCTTGGATGTACTCTTAGCCTGGCCTCTATTGGCGTTCTCTGATCTTCCACCCTTATTTTTACTATCCTTATTGCTACTACTACTACTTCTACCGCCTTTGCTTTCTCCTTTTTTACCCCTGCCCCTTTTAGGTCCGGCACTTCCTGTTCGTCCTCTCTGTTGCTTGGGAGCTGGCTTTGCTGCATCACCTGTGGCATTCTTCGCCTTTTCGGAATGGTAATTATGTTCTGCGACCTCTATCTCCATGTCGGTGAGTTTTTCTATCTCGCGCAGGAAGTCACGTTCATCAGCTGCACAGAAAGAGTATGCTGTTCCCTCAGCTCCTGCTCTTGCTGTACGTCCTATTCGGTGTACGTAGCTTTCAGGGATATTCGGCAGGTCATAGTTTATTACGTGTGATATGTCCTCGATATCAATTCCTCGGGCAGCTATGTCTGTTGCAACCAGTACACGCAGTTGTCCGGA
>NZ_JAUVEY010000165.1:0-4197 GCF_030594565.1 Methanococcoides sp. | reverse complement strand
CCTGCATCCGTTATCAGTGCGGTAGATAATCCTTCTCGTCTTGCCTTTTCTTTAAGTTCGAAAAGGTCCTGAAGTTTCTCGACACGCAATACTACTTTTTTTTGTCCGCCTTCTTTCCAGTTCTCAATATCAGATCTGCTTGCCCACTCTGCAGCAGATACAGCAGCATGAGCTACCTGTACTGCAAGCTTTCCCTTTGAAAGTTTCAGGTCATCCCTGATAATGATACACTGCTTATATTCTGCCATCTGGAAGTTCTCCGGTTAACAATGAATATGGTATTTCCATTATTATAACTCACTGTTAATATCGTTGACTATATATTCTGCAGCATTAATTCCCCATGCTTTATAAATGCCTGCCAAAGAAGGTGTGGCATTGATCTCCAGTATCAGGCTTTTGTCACTGTCTCCATTCATATCCTCTATCAGATCGACTCCTGCAAAGTATGTGCCTATTGATCTTGAAGCCTTTATGCAAAGTTCCTTCTGATACGATGACAGTTCGCAGCGGGACTCATTGCCACCCTGGCTCAGATTATTGATCCATGCACCTTCCGGTGCAGTTCTGTATATTGCTGCTATCACTTTTCCATTGACTACGAATGCACGTATATCCCTTCCCGGATTGACAATATATTTCTGTATATGGAGCATTCCTCTCTGCTCAAGGATCGCATCTATTGTTCCTTCCAGGTCGGAGTCATTTATCGTTCCATCATTGTTGATGATCGCACCATTCTTTATTCTAATAATATCTCGTCCCTTATATCCGAAAATAGGTTTGATGACCGCATCTTTCATCGTGTCAAGGATCTTTAATGCATTTCCTGTGTCCTGAAAGACCATTGTTCTGGGGATGGGTAGTCCCGCCTTTGCCATGAGGCTGGATGCATAATACTTGTTGGCAGCGCTCTGTATAGATTCCGGGGAATTTACTATCAGCACACCTTCCTGTTCCAGCTGCCTTAATACATCGAAACGGAATGAAACCCCATCAAAAGCTCCTGCTCCAACATCCCTTACTATAATCGCATCCAGTTGCTGAAGGTCAATATCTGTGATCTGTGAGCTTAGACTTTCTCCAACGGTGACGTTCCTTTGCCGAAGGTCGATCATGTGGGGTCTTATGTCGTTCGACACACAAGCCTTCTGAAATGCCTGAGCCGTTGGATCGCTCTGGTCCGTAATGATGATTCCAATATGCTTCATTAGAATGAATCTCTTTTATAAGTACATCAAGATATCGCAAAGTGATCGATCTTTATATAAATTTGAGCGATCTTGAGCTGAATGTCTCAATAGTTAGGCAAAGTTCTTAAAGGTGTACCTAAGGGAACTGGGTAAAAAAGCCACATGCGGCACTTTGTGCCGCAATCGTTGCCGGAGGCAAACGCAAAAAGTTTTCCGGTTACTTTTATAATCGATAGCAATCACCATAGTTGTTATTTTGATGAATAGTACCATTGGTACAGATCCTTTCCAGTAGTTGCACCAGAAATGATAAGGTTAGAATAGACAAAATGAAGAAATGTAAGACATTAAACAGATAATGACAAAAATAGAAAAGATATAGCTAAAAATAACCCCCTTGCTTTTGTTCCTTATATCTGACATTTCCGCATTAGGAATGTAAAGGTTAAGACTTGATGGGATTTGTGGGTTCAAATCTAATCCCTCGCATAGCAAGTAGGGGATATAGGTAACTAGAAAAAACACTACGTTTTTGTTAATCTGCTACGCAACCATATTACTCTCTCCGCGTTTTTTTTTCAAAGGGATGATTGAATAAACAGTGGAGTGTAATTTTTAATAGCCTATAAATAGTTCATACCGACGTGAATATATATTATAATGTTAGATTTCTAAGTGGGTTTGGGAGTACTGACATGTAATTCTCTTACCTCAATCAGTCGTAATCTTGGGGGATTTTGGCTGTAATTAGTTTATATACATATATTGAAAGGGGGAAGGTTATATGCAAAAGAAGCAAAGTTGGATAATTTATTCTTTGATTTTATGTGTCGTTTTTATGTCGGGATGTGTTGGCGAAGAAACGGTGTCTCCTGAGGAAAATATCTCTGTCAACGAGACTGCTGAATTAAATGTAACTGAAACAACAGAGCAGGAGCCAGTTACAGAAACACCCGTTATAGAAGTGCCGCTGAAAGAAGGATATACACGCTATTCTGATGATATCCTCGGAATTTCGATTGACTATCCTGAAGACTGGGAATTAGGCATAGGAGGTGGAGTTGAAGATGTAGGTGGTGTAGCATTTTTCTCTCCCCGTCAGACTGAAGCCAGCCTGGCTGTGATAGTCTTTTCAAATGAAACAAATGCAAAAGTGTGGTTACAAGACGAGATGTCTGATATTGAAAGTCTGAAAGAAATTGGTGTAATATCAAAATTTGAAAACGTTACTATAAATGGCAGAGAGGGCGTTGAAATAATATATGATGGTTGGGAATTGCTAAGTGGAGGGAGGTATGAAGGTCCTGAACAAGCGACTATGTGGGTGGTTGTGTTCGATGTAGAGGATTATTACTATCAAGTAATGGCTTTCACCAATGATTACGATCAGTATGGAGATATGTTAGAAACCTCGGTTAATTCATTTGTAATCGATGAGGAACAAATGGCAATATGAAAAGGTGGTAATAGTTGAACTGTATTTCAATTTTATTTGTGACTATAATCTGCATGGTTATGGTCACACCTTATTGTATAGCTGCAGAGAATCCAACCGTGGATATTAATGTCACCATGGATGAGCTCAATTCCATATATCTGGATATTATAATCAATAATCCAAGCCAAACAGAGTTATATTTAACAGGTATCGACCTGTCAATTTCAGATCCCGTAGGGGTAGACTTTTTATCAAAGTGGGAAACACCTCTGCTTCTCAAAGCAAATGGATCCACTACGTACAGGAATAAACACTCCCTCATTGGGGGCAATCCTCTGGTAAGATTTTACCGGACTGGTTCAGCAAACATCACAGTCACCGGATCACTATTTCTTGAAAAAGGAACACGTGCTTTTGAGGTTCCATTCCATAAAGAAACAACACTATTTATTAATACGGAAGAGGGCAAGCAGGCAATGAGCCCTAATGTAACTGATATTGAATTTTATATAAATAGATTATTTGATGAAGAAGGGCAGGTAGTGGAGATTATCACCACCACCAATATTTCAATTCATAATCCAAATAATGTAGCTCTTATCATTTATGAATTAGAATATAGAATATTCGCAATGGACAAAAAAGATGAAAAACTAAAGCTTAATAGCACTTTAACCGGAGTTACCCTTATTAGCAATAATCAGAGAATTGAGCCAATGGATACTGTTGTTGTTACTGGTGAACGAAGAACCTCAAATAGCAAATTTATCCAATATTTCTCAGGTAATGAAACCAAATACATAAAAGTGGGAGGAACGGCATTCTTGATTCCAACTGAAACAGGATGGACCCCATCTTATTTTGAATCAAAGTTTAATACCATAATCACGATCAATGAAACATCTAAAAATGATACTAATCAAACAGATGTTGGATCTACACAGGAAAGGGATTTGCCAGGATTCGAAGCCATATTTACAACCCTGTGTTTATTGATGGTATGCTACATTCATCTATTAAATAGAAAATAATATGTTGTGGTTGTGGTCTAGAACGTATGAGTTACACATCAATACCGTACTATTTTATTCCTATTAAAATAATTTCATCTCTACCAACACCTTCACCGCACCTTTCCCATAATTCAATTTCTTCCCTTTTTTTATTTTATCTTTGATTCTCTTCAACGTACTCCTATGTTCAATTCCCATCTCCTGAGCATCATCAGGAGTCAGAGCAAGAACCCATTCATGAAACTTCTATTTCGTTACCCCATTCTTCCAATCTTTCCCTCACATGAGCATTGAGAGGAAACGGCTTATCATTCATAGCATCAGCTCCTAAGTTTTACATTTTATTCAAGAATGTCAAATTATGTACACTTGTAAAGTGTAACTCCTTATATCTGACATTTTACGGTAATTTGTCAAAACATGTACAATTGTAATTATCTTTTACTTGTCATCTCAACAAGGAAAGTCAGCTGCAGGTACAAATATATTATATGGGCAACATTCTAAAAACAGTGAATTAACATGAAATTGGAAGTGATAACACGAACATGTT
>NZ_JAUVEY010000077.1:0-10279 GCF_030594565.1 Methanococcoides sp. | reverse complement strand
TAAGGAAACATTGGCGATGACAGCAGCTACTCCTATCACGATCCCCAGAGTTGTAAGCGTGGAACGAAGCTTGGAGCTAAAAATGCTTCCCAATGCGATTTCAAGTGACTGCTTCAGATCGACCATTATATATCTCCTTTTGATAGTGCACCTGACTTCGCTTAATCCTGTTTCCTTTTCCTGTAAATAAAAATCCCTGCTGCTGCCACTATCAAAAGTACGAAAGCAATAGTTGTACTGCCAGTGCTGGTATCTGTCTTTTCTTCAACTACCTCAAGGTTGCCCACATTGGCAGAGGTTGTGTGATCGTTAAATCCGTTCCTGTATTCTGCTTCAAGGGTGAGCGAAGATTGTTCTCTTTCCTCTTCTGCAACAGCGTTAAATTCAATTGTAAAAAGCTCGTCCGGTTTCATCGAGCCGATAAAATACTCTGCAGGGGAGAATTTGATTCCTTCAGCTATTGGTCTGACACTCACTGAAGATATCGTGTTCTGATGAAGATTCGCAACATCGAACTGTATCTTCCCTTCACTGTTAGTTAATATCATGGACTTTGAGGGGATCATCTTGAGGGATGAACTGTCAATGGTGACAGGTACTCTCCAGATGTTGTTATAAGAATATGAATTACCAATTATCGCAAGGTCAAGATAGTATGTTCCTTCCTGGACCTCTTCCGGAACCTCTACATTGAATGTAAGGGTGACCGAATTACCTGGTCCGACTATCCCGGCTTCTTGAACTCCGCTGGTGACCTTGATACTGTCAGCACCTGTAAGGCTTGCCGACTGGATACGTGCATTAGTGTCATAATCCTCCCCCTCGAAATTGATGGTATTCTCTGATGCTGTATTTGTCAATTTGAAACTTATAGTACCTTTATCTCCAGGGCTGAACATATCTGGGGTGGATGTGGTCTCAGTAAGTTCAAGAGTACCTTTACTATCAAATGTGGTGGATCCTACCTTTATTTTAAAAGTGTCCTTTATCCAGGGACTGTTGTCCGTGCCTCTGTAATACACATCAAAAGAAGCTGTCCCGGGTTTTGTATTCTCATCTACGTAGAGGCGGAACTCCTGCACCGATGCACTGTCTGGTGAAAGTATGCCGATATTATTCTCAGCATTTTTTTCAGAATCAAGGGACAAAGGATATTCAGGAACAAGTTTTATTGTCACGTCATCGGACTGTCCTGACCTAAAGTTCTCCACCTTCACCCATACATCCACATATTGTCCTATCTCTGCCGGAAATGGCTCGTATTTCTGAACGCTGACATCCAGGCTTGTTACACTGCTCTCCTGTGCAGATCCAGTGGGTATTACCATTATCAAAAGGACCATCATAACTGCAAAGACCTTTATTTCCTTCGTTATTCTCGAATTATCATTTCCCATGTCATCACCTTAATTATTCTCTATATAGCCGTCTTTCACATGGATGGTCCTGTCAGCATATGCTGATGTCTCAGGATCGTGTGTTATCATTATGATCGTGCTTCCATTCCTGTGAAGCTCGGAAAAGAGTTCCATTATCTCGACACTTGTCTTCGAGTCGAGGTTCCCCGTAGGTTCATCTGCCAGAATGATGGCAGGCTCGTTGATGAGGGCTCTTGCAATAGCGACCCTCTGTGATTGTCCACCTGAAAGCTCAGTAGGTCTGTGTTCCATGCGGTCATCCAGTCCTACCAGTCCCAGAAGCTGTTTCGCACGTTGGTTCACGTTGACATCAATTCTGCGGTTAGCATGTGTTGGTAAAAGGACATTCTGTAAAGCTGTAAGTCTTGAAACAAGGTTGAAGTTCTGAAATACAAAACCGATCTCTAATCCCCGAAGCTTTGCAAGTTCACTCTCAGAGATACTGTTTATGTCCTTGCCCATGACAAGGACCTGTCCTTCACTTGGTCTGTCAAGACATCCAAGCAAGTTCATAAGAGTGCTTTTGCCAGAACCCGATGGTCCCATAATCGCAATGAACTCTCCTTTTTTCACAGTGATGTTGATATCATGAAGGATCGGTACTTCCATGTCGGACAGATAATAGCTTTTTTTCAGGCCAATGGTTTCCATGACCTTATCGGGTATGCCTTTCATTTTTTGTTCGGTCTGGTTGTTCAATACCTGTTCTTCCATGTGATGCACAATCCTGTCTATTTATCGACAAGATTTTCTATACGCATGTTTCTATATATACTTTCCGACATTTTGCGCTTTGCCCGAAAATTACCTTGAAATTTCCCGATACATTTTAATGCAGATTACAAGAGCGTCACAAATTTTTTATACCTACACTTCTACTAAAGATTATGAGAAAAACAAAAACTTTGGTGATTGTTGCATTGTGTATAATTACATCACTTTTTCTAGGTGGTTGTATTGAAGATTCGACTATAAACACAAAGAATACAATCAATGCAGATTCAGTTGAAGAGTATGATATTGCAACAGCAAACAATGCTTTTGCTTTTGACATGTATTCAGTGGTTAAAATTGAAAATGAAAATCTCTTCTTCTCACCATACAGTATATTCACTGCAATGGCTATTTGTTATGATGGTGCAGAAGGTTCTACAAAAAAGCAGATTTCAAATGTTTTTTACTATCCTCTAAGTAAACCTGTTCTTGAAGAGAGTTCAAAAGAGATGACAGATACAATCAATTCTGACAACGATGCATACGATCTGAAAACTGCGAATGCACTATGGATCCTTGAAGAATATCCATTGAATGAACAGTATGCGTTCAATGCGGAAAACTATTATGGTGGAATGATAACACCACTTGATTTTGCAGGGCAACCAGAAGAGTCCAGACTTGTTATCAATAGTTGGGTTGAGAATAAAACTAATGATAAAATAAAAGATCTGCTGTCTGAAGGAAGCATTGACGGAAATACAAGGCTGATAATTACCAATGCAGTTTATTTCAATGGCACCTGGTTAGAAGAGTTTGAAGAAGCAGGCACTCGAAAAAGAGTATTCCATCTTTCCAACGGGAAGGAGAAGAAAGTTGACACAATGTATGTCATAGGTACATACAATTATGGAGAAGATAAGAATGCCCAAATCTTAGAATTGCCATATAAGGGTGATGATATTAGCATGTACATCATTCTTCCGTCCGACAACAACATTGAAAAATTTGAAAATGATCTTACGCTCAGCTATTACAATGAGCTAAAGGATAACCTTCATTCTGACGAAGTAAAAATCCTGTTGCCAAAGTTCACGTTCGAGACAAAGGCTAAATTAAATGAACCGTTGCAGGACATGGGAATTGTTGATGCTTTTGATTCTGGCATGGCTGATTTTTCAGGTATCAGTGCCAGTGGCGGTCTATTCATATCTGAAGTAGTTCATCAGGCATATATCGGTGTAAATGAAAAAGGAACTGAAGCTGCAGCAGCAACAGGAATCGTAATGGAAGATGGACTACCTTACTACAAGTATGAGTTTACAGCAGACCATCC
The DNA here is from genome assembly GCF_030594565.1 of Methanococcoides sp. Taxonomy (NCBI): domain Archaea; kingdom Methanobacteriati; phylum Methanobacteriota; class Methanomicrobia; order Methanosarcinales; family Methanosarcinaceae; genus Methanococcoides; species Methanococcoides sp. The sequence continues at coordinate 6,811 of NZ_JAUVEY010000077.1, read as the reverse complement.
CTTCCTGTTCTTCATCGAAGATAAGAGAACAGGTACCATACTTTTCATGGGTAAAGTTGAAAGTCCTGAATCTGAGGAAATGTCATAATGGCATTTTCTCCAATATCTTTCTCACTTCCTCCGTATTCAGTTCAAAATCTCATAATTTCATTCGTTGACCAATAATTCATATCGTTGACCGAAAATTCGTGTGGTTAACCGAAAAATACCCTATTTATCGGTCAAAGCGTACATTTTGACAAATAGGTCCTGTAAAATTAGCAATATTTCAAAAAAAGAAATGCATAAAGTTCTTCTATCTCAGTAATTGAAAAAAAGAGCTACAGGAAGATCAATTCTCTTTCTGCCTGCTCTCTTCAAGTGCACTTTTGACTATCTTCATGGCACAGAGTTCACCGCACATGGAACACGCATCAGTACCGGTATTTCGGCTTTCTCTGATATTGCGTGCCTTTTCAGTATCGATGGCAACTTCGTATTGTGTCTCCCAATCGAGTTCAGCACGTGCATGTGCCATCCTGTCATCCAGTTCACGCGCCTTTTCTTTCTGTCCCTCGCGGGTAAGATCGGCAGCGTGTGCAGCGATATTTGTGACAATAGCACCTTCGCGTATGTCATCTACGGTTGGCAATGCAAGATGTTCTGCCGGTGTTGTCATACAAAGGAAATCCGCTCCGTACATTCCTGCCAGTGTGCCTCCGATAGCTCCTGTTATATGGTCATAACCTGGTGCAATATCGGTCACAAGAGGGCCAAGCAGATAAAGGGGTGCACCGTGGCACAATTCTTTCATTGCCTTTACGCTAAGCTCTACTTCGTTCAAAGGTACATGTCCCGGACCTTCCACAAATGTCTGCACGTCCGATTCCCTTGCTTTGCTGACAAGTTCTCCGAGGGTGATGAACTCCATGAACTTTGGTGCATCTGATGCATCATGGATACAACCTGGTCTCATACCATCGCCAAGACTTATTGTCAGGTCGTATTCCTTTGCGATCTCCACAAGGTAGTCATATTCAGAATAGAATGGATTTTCCTGTTCATTGTGTATCATCCATGCAATGGTGAATGAACCGCCACGACTGACAACATTTGTGATCCTGTCGCCTTTTTTGAGCCTTTCCAATGCATTATAATTGACACCTGAATGGATTGTGACAAAATCGACTCCATCCTCCGCATGTTTGCGAACAGCATTGAACATGTCATCAGATGTCATATCGACCACAGTCTTATGGGATGCTGCTGCCTGGTATATTGGCACGGTGCCAATAGGCACATCCACGGCATCCATTATCCTTGCACGTATAAGGTCGAGGTCACCTCCGGTAGACAGGTCCATAATGGTATCTGCTCCGTATTCAACCGCAGCTTTTGCTTTATCGACCTCGTCATTGATATTTACAAAATCCCTTGAGGTTCCGATATTGGCGTTTACCTTAACGCTCATATATTTCCCAATACCGAATGCACGAGATTTACCTTTGATGTTCTTCGGGATGGTCACAAGTCCTTTTGCAACACAGGACCTTACCAGATCCGCATCTATCCCCTCAACTTCGGCCACACTTCTAATCTCAGGAGTGATCAATCCCTTCCTTGCATCTTCCATTAATGTCATAGTTACTCCGGCGTAATGGTCTGTAGCTTAATATGTTATGTTTTCAAGTCGTGTTTGTAGTTGCAATACAGCACAGGTGCATATATATGTTTCATATTCCTATGACCGAACTTTCTCAGGACATTTTCGTAAATATAATATACTATTGAAAAGTATATTTTACTTGGGTGAATGTCTTTTCAAAGAGCACCTATGTATTACTGGGGGTATTACATGGCAGGTAAAAGTTATAATAAAATATTGATAGCTACCGACGGTTCTGATAATGCAAAGAATGCTATTTTTTCAGGAATGAACCTGGCAGGGCTGCTTGGAGCAAAGATCTATGCAGTTTGTGTCCTTCCGACACATCCCGCCTCTTCCATGCCTATCGGCTCAAGGATGATGCGATGGGAAATACCATTTGATGTAATGAGGGAAGAGGGTACAAAAGCAGTGAACGAGGTTGTCGAACTCGCCAAAATAAATGGTGTGGATGCAGAACCTGTTCTGCTTGAAGGTCATCCTTCTGAAGAGATCCTCAGATATGTACAGGATAATGATATCGACCTGATCGTAATGGGAACTCTCGGTAAGACCGGTCTGACACGATTGCTTCTTGGAAGTGTGGCGGAAAATGTATTACGTCATTCTCCTGTGGAAGTTCTTGTGGTAAGGTGAACCTTTTGTTCACCTCTATTTTTATTTGTTTTCTCTATTTTCCTCATTTTTAATGCCAGATAACTTTAATGTAGTGTTAGCGTTATGTAATGTCATACCTTTTTTAGGAACAGTATCGCTACTTGAACTACTTTATTCACCCAATTATCCATGACCACAGTTGTATTCACCGAGAAGAACAAGGCCGCTGCACAGATATCTACCATCTTGTCCGGAGGTTCAGCAAAAAGAAGCATCGTGGATGGTGTTTCTGTATATGAGTTCCAGAGGGATGGATCTCTCTGGAAGATCATGGGACTTGCAGGTCATATCATGGGGTATGATTATCCCGAAGAGTTCAACAATTGGAGGGATGTGGACCCCGCTGTTCTGTTGGATACCGATCCTGTGAAGCAGATCAACAAAGCATCGTTTGGCAGTGCTATCCTGAAGATCTCCAAAGGTGCAGATCTTCTTGTGCTTGCTTGCGATTTTGATAGGGAAGGGGAGAATATAGGGTTCGAAGCGAAGTCCATTGCAGAGAAAGTGTGCAATTCAACAGTTAAACGTGCACGTTTTTCCTCTCTTTCCAAAAGTGAGATCGAAAAGGCTTTTAATGACCTTGTGGAGCCTGATGAGAACATGGCGATGTCCGCAGAGGCGAGACAGATCCTTGATCTCAAGATGGGTGCATCCTTTACTCGATTTGTGACCCTTTCGGTGCGGGAAAGGGCAAGAACCAAAGGTGTTCTCTCCATCGGACCATGTCAGACCCCTACATGTGGTTTTGTTTATGAACGTGAACTTGCCATTCGTAAGTTCGATTCCCGGGATTTCTGGAAGATCGAGGGAGTATTCACCGGAAAGGGTGCTGATATTACAGGTGTGCACCGTGGTGGTCACATCTATGATAAAGAAAAAGCGGATGCGATCTTTAAGAAACTGAAAGGTTGCAAGACCGCGGTCATTTCCAAAAAGACAGTAAAGGAGATGAATACAAATCCTCCCTTCCCTCTCAACACCAATGAGTTCCTTAAACGTGCATCGAAATATCTGGGTGTGAGTCCTGATCAGGCTCTGGAGATAGCTGAACAGCTCTATCTTTCAGGCTTTACGAGCTATCCGAGGACAGAGACGAACATGTATGCTGATGACATGGATTTCGCCAGCATACTCAAAGGCTTTACTAAAGGGGATTATCAGGATTTTGCATTGCTATTACTGTCACAAAAGGCCATAGTTCCCCGTAATGGCAAGAAGGACGGTCATGACCACCCGCCTATCCATCCGATCAAGGCAGGTTCACGCATGGAGGTCGAAAGGGCTGTCAAGATGCCGCGTGCATGGGATGTATATGATCTTATCGTAAGGCATTTCATTGCGAACTTACTTCCGCCGGCGATATTTGAAAAGACAAGATTTGAGATCACCATGGTGGACGAACTGTTCGATTCTACGGGCTCGATACAGAATAATGCCGGATGGCTTGCTGTTTATCCTTTTGAGAAACCACAGGACAAGATATTACCGGAACTCGATTAGGGTGAGATTCTCGATGTCAAGAAGGTCACTAATATAAAGGCACAGACCACACCTCCGAAAAGGCTAACTGAAGCTGAACTCCTTACGCTTATGGATAAGCATGGCATTGGTACCAAAGCAACTGCTCCGAGCCATATAGAGACCAACAAGAAACGTGGTTATTTCGAGGTAAAGGGAAAGACCATTGCCATACTCGATACTGGTTTTACTTTGATGGATGCGCTGAACAGTTCCGTCCCCATCCTTGTTAAACCTGATATTCGTTCAAGCATAGAATCTCTCATACAAGATGTTGAGGATGGGAATAAGAAGTTCGAGCTGGCCCTTGAAGAAGGTACTTCGCTTATCAAGGAGATGTATTCACAGCTTTTGAGCAATCGTGATCTTATGGTCACTCGCATAGCGGGGACCATTACAGATGAAGCGGTCGAGGCTGATAAGAAGAACCATATTGGTAAATGCAGTGAATGTGAGCGGGTGCTTCGTATCGTCAGTACGGATAAAGGTCGTTTTGTAGGTTGTACAGGTTATCCGCAGTGCAAGAACACTTTCCCTTTGCCAAAAACAGGTGCTTTGGCCGTGCAGAGGTCACGCAAGTGCAAGAAAGGTGGGGAGGCTGTTTTGAAGGTGGGAAGTAAATATTTCTGGGCTGTGGGGATAGGTCCGTGCTTTTCATGCGATATGGAAAAGGAATGTTATCCTCCGGAAGTTGTGGGTGCATGTCCTGCTTGTGATGGTCAGACATTTCTGATCACTACCAAGGACTCACGTTTCCTTGGCTGTACAAAACGATGTGGACATACTCAGTCTGTTCCAAAGAACGGCAGGCTGACTATCACCGATAAGGTATGTGAAGGGTGTGGATGGCGATTGTTGCGTGTTAAAGAGCAGGGAAAGGATGCGAAGGAATATTGTGCCAATCGCAAATGTGAAGTTGCAGCACAGATGCGAAGTAGTTACAGGAAAAAATAAGCTAGCAACTATTGTTACTTAAAGTTCTCATGGGTGATGTTCTTTTATGGTATGGATGTGAAGATTTCTGTGGAGGGTTCAGTTCGAACCTGTCCACTTGTTGCCGAATTTGTTTTCGAAAGTAAGCTCTGCAATACTTTTCCTGCTGGACGTTCTTTCTTTTTCCACAGGTTTTCCAATAGCTATCACTGCCATCAGTTCATAATTTTCCGGGACTTCAAGAATTGAATTGACCTTTTCCGCCTGTTTGAGTATCTCACCAAGCCATACTGAGCCAAGTCCAAGTTCGACACAGGCAAGCAACATATTCTGTATTGCTGCTCCGATGGCCATTACATCTTTGTCATGGTGGTATATTTCGGCATTGTCAAGATAAACTGCGACCAATACTTTGGATCGTAGTACCGTTGTCGAGTAATGTGTGCATTGTGCCAAGTTCTTGATGGTGTCTTCATCGCGAACAACAATGAATTTCCATGGCTGATTGTTAAGACCCGATGGCGCCCATCTGGCACAGTCAAGGATAGTATTGATGTCTTTTTCACTAACCGGGTCATCGGTATATTCCCTGACACTTCGGCGCATAAGAATGGTTTCTATGGTAGTTGACATAAGGATCACAAAAAAGAAGGTTTTCAGGACATGATGCCCTGAAAAAGTATTTAGTTTATTTTTATAAGCTTATTCTTCGTTGAGTTCGCTGTTAAGCCATGGCATCATTGCCCTGAGCTTCTTACCAACGACCTCGACAGGGTGTTCCCTTTCAAGACGTTCCATGGATGTCAGTACTGCGTGGTTTGTCTGTCCTTCCAATACGAACTCGCGTGCGAACTCTCCGTTCTGGATCCTCTCGAGTGCAACGTACATTGCTTCACGGGACTCTTCGTTGATGATCTGTGGGCCTACTGTAAGACCACCGTATTCTGCGGTGTTGGAGACTGAATACCACATCTTCTCAAGACCGCCCTCGTGGATGAGGTCAACAATGAGCTTGAGCTCGTGGAGTGTCTCGAAGTATGCCATTTCCGGCTGGTATCCTGCTTCTACGAGAACTTCGAAGGATGTCTTGATAAGACTTGCGACACCGCCACAAAGGTCGACCTGCTCTCCGAAAAGGTCAGTTTCTGTCTCTTCACGGAATGTTGTCTCGATGACACCGGCTCTTGTACATCCGACACCTTTTGCGTGTGCGAGTGCCATTTCACGTGCATTTCCGCTTGCATCCTGATAGACTGCGATAAGACCTGGTACACCAGCTCCTTCCTTGTATGTTCTTCTTACAAGGTGTCCCGGGCTCTTTGGTGCTACCATGTAAACGTCGAGGTCCTTTGATGGTACGATCTGGTTGTAGTGGATGTTGAAACCGTGTGAGAACACAAGTGCATTTCCTGCTTCAAGTCCTGGCTCGATCTCTGAATAATAGACTTTTGACTGGATCTCGTCAGGAAGGAGGATCTGGACAACATCTGCAGCTTTTGCAGCATCTGTTACGGTCATGACCTTAAGGCCGTCATCTTCTGCCTGTTTCCAGCGGCGACTTCCTTCTCTAAGACCGATGATAACTTCAAGACCGGAGTCATGCAGGTTCTGTGCCTGAGCATGACCCTGGCTACCATAGCCCATTACAGCAATTGTTTTACCTTTAAGTGCGCCAAGATCAGCGTCTTTGTCATAGAACATTTCTACCATGTTTATTTCTCCTTATTCTGAAAATGATATTAAATATGAATGATTGATTATGGGCTCTTTGAGCCTCTTTTAAGAGCTACTATTCCTGTTCTTGCCATCTCTTTGATACCGAATGGCTTAAGCAATGTCTGTATAGCTTTTATCTTTTCAACGTCACCGGTAATTTCGATGGTCACTGACTTTGAGGCAACATCGATTATCCTTGCTCTGAAGATATCGACTATCTGTATTATCTCTGCACGATTGTTGGCATCGGCATTAACTTTAATGAGGGCCAGTTCTCTCTCAACGAACTCTTCTGAACTGAGGTCTATCACACGAATGACATCGATGAGCTTGTTAAGCTGT
>NZ_JAUVEY010000121.1:0-6812 GCF_030594565.1 Methanococcoides sp. | reverse complement strand
TTTTTTCCATATGGGCACTTCTGATTTCACTCGATCCAATGTCTCACTAAGAGCTGCGAACAGTTGCTGTCGGTGGCCTGCTGCTATCACGATGTATACGATATCTTCAAGTGGCATTATCCTTCCGGCTTTATGATGAATGAGAACATCGATGATGCCATCTTGCTGCATCATTTCTTCACGTATCTTTTGGATGCTGGCATCTGCGACCTTATCATACTTCTCGAATTCGAGCATCCGGGTCTCGTAATCCTCGTTATCCACCCTTACGATTCCGATGAAAGTACCTATGCCCCCTGCTTTTACTATGTTGGGATTTGCTCTGACCTTTTCTATAAGGGAATTAAGTGTGACGCGGTCCGGTTGTTCCATTAGCAGTGTGACGATATTTTCAAGGTCCCAGTCGGCCTTTTCAGGAAGTCTTGCAATAACATTGGAAACGTCCTCATCCATATCTCCGAGAACGACCTTTGCAACATCACTGTCCTTTGCACCTTCAACGATGGCAAAATCCATTCCTGCATCAGCAAGTTCATCCAGTGCTTTTTCAAAAGAAGGAGTACGGCTAATGGTCACCAGTTCCCTGTCCGTGACGGCAGTGACCATGTCGGCACCGGAATCGAAATGTTTGCCGGTATCAGTGTTCGAATCATCAAGACGATGGTCAAGCATCAGTTTGACCGTTCCCACACGACCAAGTTCTGAAAGTTCCTTTACCATTCGGGTAACGAAGGTCGTTTTCCCTGTGTTCTTGTAGCCTATGACTGAAATGACTTTCATGCCCATGCCCATTCCTATTCCTGATTAATATATATAAGTACGGTGAACGGGTGGCAAAAGTTTATTCTTTCTAAAAATATAAAACAAAAATTTAAATGTCGATTGCTTTATATTAATAAAGAATATTACTCTGTTACATGTGTGGATATCAGGTAAGAATACATGACATGCCATCGGAAGATCGGCCAAGAGAGCGCTTGTTGAAACATGGTCCCGGTTTTCTTTCTAATGCAGAACTGCTTTCCGTTATTCTTCGTACAGGGTCAAAGGACGAGAATGTGGTCAGTATGTCCAGTCGTATCCTCTCGGAATACAATCTGAAACAATTAAGCCAGGCGAACATCAGCCAGCTCACAAAGATACGGGGTATTGGTCCTGCCAAAGCTACCCAGATAGCAGCGGTCTTTGAACTGGCGAGAAAACTGGAGATCTTTACAGATGATCCTAAAAGAAAGATACGCTCAGCAAACGATGTATATTCCCTGCTCTATCCCAGACATCGCGAATTGAAAAAAGAACATCTTACAGCCCTTTATCTTGATACGAAGAACAATATCATCAAGGAAGAGGTGATCTCCATTGGCAGCCTGAACGCAAATATCGTGCATCCGCGGGAAGTGTTCAAATCAGCCCTTATGGAATCTTCAGCGTCCGTCATACTAACACATAATCATCCCTCAGGTGACCCCGCGCCAAGCAGGGAGGACATAGCTGTAACGGAAAAGCTCGTTGAAGGCGGCAAGATCCTTGGCATTAATGTTCTCGACCACGTAATTATCGGGGACGGCAGGTATGTCAGTTTGAAAGAGGAAGGCTACATAAACTGATGGCTGAAATTCTGTATTGAAGTCACCCATTATCACAAAGCTATTTTCTTCTGTATAAACGGACTGAGCATAAGTGAGTACAGTTTCATCTAGTGCGTTGATCTCTTCTGTGGCCTCGTCTGGATCAGTGTGGATGACCATCAAGACTGCATCAAAGTTATACTGGGTAGAACTGATAGCTGTAATGTATGATTGCCTGTGGAATCCTCACCTCCTCACAAAATAAAGATGCTGACTATCTGGACAATACATGTCCAACTCAATCTTCATACTTCGAAGAGATTAGTAATAAAAAACAGGCTCTGTAGAAAACCTATCAAAAACAACATCGATGGACTGGAATTAGGATTATATTCCAACATCATGTAACACATCCCATAATCTTTTCAAATTGGATTAGTGTCCGAATATCGAGGATTTCTACAGAGCCAAAAAACATTACTTTTAAATACTTTTGTACAGTTCGGGAGTTTGATGGCTTTAGAAAATGATACATTGGCAAACAAGATTGAAAGCAAGTTAGAAATTCCAATGATCATTATTGCTATTTTTGTATTACCTCTTGTGCTTATAGAGCTAGAAATTGTACAAACAACTCCTCAAATCGTGCAAATAGCACAATTATTAGATGATGCAATATGGTTTATTTTTCTTGCAGAATTCGTATTGCTATTTAACCTTCATTCAATGAAGATGGAGTATGCAAAGAGTAATCTGTTCATGCTGTTGTTGTTAATACTTACTCCACCAATTGTTGTACCAGAAGGTTTCTCTTCACTTAGATCTTTAAGATCATTGCGTGTTTTTCGAGCTTTAAGGAGTTTTAGAGTTATTATCGCAATAAAGAGAGGGATAAATCCAATATATCAAATATTTCAAAAAAATTCTATGCAGTATGTCACAGCGTATTCTTTAGTTTTAATTGGTTTGTCCGGAACACTTTTTAGTCGCATCGAAAATCTGAAGTTTTCAGAGGGTGTATGGTGGTCACTTACAACTGTAACAACCGTAGGTTATGGTGATTTATATCCCGAAACTTTAGCTGGTAAGTTTTTAGCATTTTTTGTTATGATTGTTGGGATTGGATTTGTTTCAGTACTGACAGCAAATGTAGCTGCGTATTTCGTAGAAAATGATCTTGAGAATGAAAGTAATGATATGCTTATAGAAAAAATAAATGAGCTGTCTGATAAAATCGATGAACTTGATCGAAAAATATCTGAGAAATAAAATTCAAGCTCTGACAAAATACAAATGTTCTCGATCAGGACAATACATGTCCAGTTCAATCTTCATTCTCTGGATCAAATCGCAACAGTACCGTGATGCAACCCTGAAATACTTTTTGAGTAGTTTGCAGAATTCATCGGTGGTCATGCCACCGTACATGAAGTCGCGGAGTTCGTGGACGACGCTTAGGGCAAGTTATTCTTCGGGAATGACTTCGGTTACGTGGATACAGACATTGTTATAGTAAGATTGACCACATTTGGAACACGTTGTTTTGACATACATTATTCATCTTTCCTTCTGTGATCAATTGTAATCGTTCGTTTTGTACAGAGAAAATGCACCAGTATATGCGTCATAAATAGCAAATACCCACACTATTGCGTAACCAATCCATAAAATGGGAACGCAAGCAAAGTAACAGACTGCAAACGTCATTGTTGCAGAGACTATTAGCCTGAAACCAGCAAACAATTCACCTTTGTATATATGGCCCAGTCCTGGAATAAAAAATGAAAGGACAGCTGCTACTCCTAGGCTTCTTGTCCTTTTGTCGTAGATGATCCACAATGTGGGCAATATGCTACGTCATCTATTTATTTTCGGCTCTGTAGAAATCCTCGATATTCGGACACTAATCCAATTTGAAAAGATTATGGAATGTGTTACATGATGTTGGAATATAATCCCAATTCCAGCCCATATACGTTGATTTTGATAGGTTTTCTACAGAGCCTTATTTTCCACAATTTGAACAATACATAATTTTCTCCATATTGAAGATTAAACAAAGGAATATTTTCCGGGATGGTTTGTGTAGCTACACGATTCAATGGCTTTAACAATGCTCGTGTATGTTGCATCTTGTACAACCTCGCCAAATGTGGTTTCGGTAACTTCTCCTACAAGAGTGTCAGATATGACAAGTGAGTATTTGTGTGGCTCGTACAACACACCTGTTATCGTGTATGTGTTTTCTGTAGCGAGTTGATTACTAAAAATTACGAAATATTTGTCACGATCAGAATTATAATCGATATAGTTTTTCAGCACTTCTGCTTGGAAACAATCATCACTCATCGAACTCGTATGGACATATAGTTGTTTTCCATACTGGTCATTAGTATCGAACTTGAAGTATGCTTTTTGATCATTTGCTAACAGTTTTTCCATTCTATCTTGAAACTGTTCCTCTGTGATTGCTGTCGGGGTAAACGACTCGTCTGGTTCGTTTGTCCAAGAACCTCTGAGTAAATTACCTTGTGATTTTGCACCAGCATTCGGTATATACATTTCATACTGGCGACCATCATCGAAGTTGAATAGATGCAATTCCTCTCTCGATGTAATTCTGTTTTCTTTAGAATAATCCATCATCCAGGCAGCCATATTTGAAGTATATGGTTTAGGCACGAAATATTCTACATAAGTTGATCCATCTGGGCGTACACCTTGCGTACTAGTTGGGGATAACACATCAGAAGTGTGTGTTTCTTCTGAATTATTCGTGCAGCCTACTGCAGTAAGTGCAGCGCATATCAATAAAATGACTAATAATTTTCTAAATGTGTTCATACTACCTCCTTGAATAGATTTAGAGATAGTCACTGATATTTAAAATTAATGTCTAATGTCAAAAAACAGTTTGTTTAGTAGTTGACATTATTGTCAGTTTGAAAGAAGAAGGCTACATAAACTGATGTCGGAATGATTTTTTTATCGCTGATCACGAGCTTTCAACAAAAGCTTTAAACCATTACCCATAATTCATCCAATCAGATGAAAGAAGTAGAACTTACAGATCCCTATACGATCCCCTACAGGGGAATCTATGTGGTCTGTGATGAAAATAACGAATATGCAGAGATCATCGAGCATACGAATTGCTATAGTGGTGCTGCGTGGTCGCGTTTCCATTATGCCCGGTCACCCCTTGTACAAAAGGCACGTGCAGTGGGCAACATGAGCCGCTACCTCGTGAAAGCTGATGTTTGCGATCTTACACTTAAGCCATCGGTGGCTGCTGCCGGGATCGAATCTGTTGTGGTTGACGGGGATGAGGTATCCATCACCTATGCAGGTCTTGGAGGCGGAGGCGTGGGTGCCACGAAATGCAGAGCATTCGCACCGGGAGTGCTACGCTATGATGTGGGTGACTCAGGTGGCGGAAAGGCTGCCAAAGGCACCATAGTCGTTCCAAGACGGCAGCGTGTACTTATCGGGATAGATGATACCGATACAAAGGAAGAGGGAGCTACATGGTCAATGACACACAACATTGCTACGGCACTCAATAGCAATGAATCCGTCTATCTTTCCCATTCCCTTGTTCAATTGTTCCCGGTCTCGGCTAAAACACAGAACTGCGTATCCACAGTGCTTGAATTTGGTTGTGTGAGCGAAGAAGCAAAGAAAGAGCTCCTTGAAGACCTGAAAAATGCACTGCTCAAATACAGCGTATCCGATGAGACTGGAATGGTGGTACTATCCTCATTCGAGGCATCCCATATGGAAGAATACAGCACCATGTGTCGCAGCGGAGAGCTGACCAAGGATATTGCAATGGAACATGCACGCAAGAATGGTGTTGATATCTGGCTCGATGGCAATGGTGTGATAGGTGCCTTGGCATCCCTTGCATGGTTTGCCCGTCCTGATGAATCAATTGATCTGGAAGCTAAGTTATGAACGTTCCTGAAGGTCAAAATGAACCTGTGGAGGTCACGGGGCTTGAAGCCCTTTATGCTGCAGCCATGGACTGTGGTGTAAAGATGATAACGGCAGTTGCCGGATTTCCCACCACTGCATTGATAGAACATTTTGAAAAGAACAGTCCCGCTGACGTCACCACCCTGTGGATGACCAATGAGAAGGCTGCACTGGAGACAGCACTCGGTGCTTCCGTTTCAGGCAGAAGGGCACTGACCATCACAAAACACGTGGGAATGAATGTCCTTTCCGACCCTCTCATAACCTCTGTCACACATACGATCGGTGCAGGACTTGTCATAATCGCAGGCGATGATCCGGGGGTCAGAGCATCCCAGAACGAGCAGGATTCACGATGGTACGGTGAGGTGGCAGAGGTCGCGGTGTTCGACCCGTCGAACCCGGATGCTACATACAGGTCACTTATCAGAGCATTCGAACTCTCCGAAAGTACAAAGACCCCTGTTATAGTCAGGATAACGGATCGTCTGGAAAAAGCCACAGGTCCTGTCACAAGATCCGAGGACATTAAGAAGACAGAAGCTACATTTGACAGGTCTGTCTGGAAGCTGACAATGCGTGGCAAGCACCAGCATTTTCACATAAATGTACAGCCATTGCTTGTGGATGAAGCAGAGAACACTTCTCTGACACGATATGTTAAAGCAGGCAAGACGGGCATAATTTCTTCTGGCTATCCCTCTTTGCTTGTAGATGAGCTATTGTCCGAAAGACAGCTTGAGGTTTCACATCTTTCACTTAATGTTGTATCTCCGCTTCCTGTTAGGAAATTAAGAGATTTCATATCCGACCATGAAAAAGTTCTCGTTATTGAGGAAAGTGAAGCCTTTATCGAATCCCACATCAGTATCTGCGAGAACGTACTGGGAAAAATGAGCGGGCATCTCCCATATGGTCGCATTGAAAAAGAGCAGATCGGTTTTGCGATCGAGAACATCGATAAAGATAAGGTAACTAAATATACTTTTATTGAGACCATTGGGGAAAGAGGTTCACGTTCTTTGTGCGAGGACTGTCTTTTCCTGCCGGTCTACAGAATGCTTCATGATCTGGATATTTTCATAGCGGGTGATATGGGCTGCTCCATACGCAGTGCCCCTGCACCCCTTGAAGCCGTTGATGTCGGATTTGCACTTGGTGCTGCTATTTCCACAGCTACAGGTTTCGATAAAAAGTCCGTTGCTGTCATAGGTGACTTCGGACTGTCACATTCCGGCATCGTAGGCCTGATAAATGCTGTCGAGA
>NZ_JAUVEY010000156.1:0-5094 GCF_030594565.1 Methanococcoides sp. | reverse complement strand
ATGTCAGTACCTTGAACAGCTTGAACACGTCTGGTGCTTCTAGATGAGTCATTTTCAGAAGTTCTGAATTGGAGAATATCTCCCGCGGGGTTCCCTCACCGACGATCTTTCCGTTCAGCACATAGACGCGGTCTGAGAGGGCCGGGAGAGCGTTCACATCGTGCATGGCGATCACCGTGGTGATCCCGTCGTTATTCAAGTCATTGATCACCTGTATAAAGTCTGCCCTGCTTTTTGGATCAAGGTTGGCTGTTGGTTCGTCCAGGATCAGTATCCGTGGTTCCATGGACAGTACAGCAGCCAGTGCTGCTCTTTTCTTCTGTCCATAGCTCAGGTTGTGCGGAACCCTGTCCTCAAATCCCTCAAGTCCGACACGGGACAGAGCTTTTTTCACTCGATTTTCCACTTCCTCTTGATCCAGTCCCATGTTGATGGGACCGAATGCCACATCATCGAAGATGGTGGGCATGAACAGCTGGTCGTCAGGGTCCTGGAACACGATCCCCACCTCTTTAATCCTCTCTTCGACTTTCATATCGCCTAGATTCTTTCCAAAGATCATGACCGTGTTGTCCTGGCTCTTGAGAGTACCGTTGAGGTGAAGGAAAAGGGTGGTCTTTCCGGCACCATTTGGTCCGACGATCACTATCCTTTCCCCTTCATTTATGGTGATGTCAATGTCTTCCAGTGCAGGGGTACCGTCAGGGTATGAATATGTAAGTCCTTTTACGCGAATCGCTTCTTTCATTATAACACCAGGTGGTAGGTATGCATAAGGAGTGCAATGAGGATCATAGGCAAGGCTATTGCATAGTCTTTTGTCCGTAGTTCGAAGTTCACTATTGTCCTGGGGTTACCGGTGTAGCCTTTGGATATCATTGAGTGGTAAACACGCTGTGCCCTGTCATAGCTTTTTATTATCAGCATCCCGATCATGTTCCCGAGAACGGATAGTCCATACCTGTTCGCTTTAAGTTTGAATCCTTTTGATTCCATGGCTTTCCACATTCTCTGGAACTCATCCATTATCACGAATATATATCTGTAAGTGAACATCAACATTTGTATAAGTGTTCCAGGCACCTTGAGCATATAGAGTGCCTTGATCGTGATGTCAAAACGTGTGGTCCCAAGCATTATAAGTGCAAGTGTAACAGCTGAAAGTGCCCTTATTATAACCAGGGAGGAGTACTGGAATCCTTCCAGTGTGATCGTTATGCTGTGATACTGTGCAATGACCTGTCCGTCAACGGTAAGTGGCATGATAATAAGTAGTGGGAACAGGAACAGGAAAACAACTTTCAGGCGATGCATTACAAATGTTTTTGGAAGTTTTGCTATAATGTATATCAGGCTGGCTATCCCCAGGCCAACAAGTGCTTTTGTAATGCTGTCCAAAAAAACAAAGGAGAATATCATTACCATGAACGTAATGATCTTAGCACGCGGGTCGAAATTATGTATGGGTGAATCAATTGAAGCATACCTGTCTATTTCGGGGTAGTCCAATGTGTTATTCTCCTGTATCGTTTTTTAGTAGTTGTTCTTTATTTTGTTTTGCGCGCTGCCAGGTACATTCCAAAACCAGCAAGCCCTACAAGGTACCCAAATCCTGCTACTATTCTTGCTGAGAGTGGGAGTTCAGCTTCTTCGCTGGAGCCTTCAGAACCTGCAACGTTGAAAGTGATCTCTTTCTGGTGCCCGCTTTGGGAGACTACTACTCTGTATTCTACAACACCAAGTTTTGGTTCGAAGTAGTATATCCCCCCCTCATCTGTCACATCTGTGATATAAAGCTCTTCCTCGCTGTTCTTTATGGCATAAATGTTGATGTCGGCATTTGGCATGGGGTCACCTCCACCATACCATGATCTTATTTGTACCTCAGTGACCTGCTCCTGTGCATAGACGCGGTGTGCGGATGCAGCAGGTGCAATTGCTGTTAAAAGAACACAGGCAAATGCCAGTGCCCATATTATCTTATAATTGGCCATTTTTTATTTCTCCTTGTTGATGGGTAGCAGTTCAGGCCTGACCTTCAGAAGGAACGTGACTACAGATCCTGTCAATATTCCTTCGATTATCATTATCGGTATGTTGGCAGCAGCAGCTATGTAGGCAACCTCTGTGAATTCCTCTCCTGTGGATATGAGCACGATGGCGAGCATTATTGCAGAGAGTAGTACTGCCATTGAACCGCAAATTATGCCAAGTATGGAGGGGTTGATCCCTCTTGAATACCCTTTTTTGAATACCCCGTAGACGATCAGTGCAGGTATGCCCATATTGATAACGTTGACCCCAATACTTGTTATGCCGCCATGCTGGAACAATAGCGCTTGAAGGACAAGACCAATGAAGATCGCAGGATATGCGAGGGTTCCAAGGACCACACCAAGAAGCCCATTGAGGACAAGGTGGACACTGGTAGGCCCAATTGATACATGTATCAGAGATGCCACAAAGAAAGCTCCTGTCATGACAGATATCTTTGGTATCTCCTCGGCGATGTCTACATCCCTTTTGCTCCACCAGAGGGTTGCAAGGAGGAGAAGTATCGTTATTGCCCAACCTGCAGTTATCACTGCAGGGGATAATACACCGTCAGATATGTGCATACTTGTTGTCTCCTTTGTGATATTTGTTATGACGAGTTTTGTATTTTATCTAATTTAATGTGGATAACTGATAATAAAGTATAAAAAAAGATTGATGGGGAATTCATCCCCATGATTCATTTTACAATTTTCTTCCTGCGATGAACAGTGCTGCAAGAAGTCCGGCAACTGCGAACACAGATTCAAATCCGGGTGTGGATGGTGTAGCTTCTTCTTCTTCTTCTTCTTCTTCTGCTTCAGGTTCTTCGCTAACTGCAACTTCTGTCTCTTCTGCAGGGAACTCTTCAAGTACCGGAATTATGAACACTCCTCTTACAGATTGCCCTTCTTCAGGTTCCATGGTAGCACCAACGAACCAGATGCCAGGTTCATCGAGAGTGTACATGAACTCTCCGTCAGCATTTGATCTTGTGAGCCTTGTGAATACCATTGGTGCATCATATGGGAAAAGTTCTTCTGCTTGTTCCACGATCTCAATTCCTGCTTCAAGGTCGTGATAGATCTCAACCTCAACATCGGCGCCTGCCAGTGGTTCGCCATTGTAAAGTGCTTTTCCTGCAAAGACGAATCCTTCTTCCATGCCATATGGGCGCATGTATGGGATGATCTCTGTCTGCTGGTCAACCATTGAATCCCAGCCGAACCACATTTCTTCTCCACAGTGGATTACTGCTTTGGTGTAATCGATCATGTCTTCGTCCGCATCTTCATACTTGACTGATACAACAGTGTCGCCATACTGGTCGACTGTGAATGATGCTTTGTATGAAAGGAAAGTCCCCATGTTACCTTCCTCATCCATGCTGTCCATCATGACTTCTTCCGGAGTGAGAACTTCGACTGCACCATCAGGTTTTGTTACACTGATTTCAGGTACGTTCGACATGTCAAATGATATGTGCTCATAAGGATGTCCCCACATTGTGTAGATGGTCTTTGTATCTCCAAGTTCTGCAATGTAGTCTTCCGGGGTGATATCCCATACACTATCTTCACTGTCACTTGGGAATATCATCGTAAAATGTGCACTTGAAAGGCCTGTGAGGCAGATCAGTGCAATAATTGATCCAATAATTATTGTTTTCTTCATGTTTCATCCTCTTTTTAGTATGAATTTTATGTATATCATAAACATGAAGTAACACGAACTTTAAATAATTTATGATTATTGCCCAATATTTGCGAGGATATCAAATTAGCTCATAAATCCTCCCATTCGAATTTCAGCAGTTCACTAATATTTAAACCCTTCTATAATAATCCACATTTATCTACAACATTCAACTGTTAACATCTGTTTTAGCTTCCGTCTCACCCATTCCGCAACAAAATGGATGAATATATCAAATCTGAACAACTCACTTTCGATAGTATGAGGACCTCTTTTATCAATTGTAATATGTTTTCTTTGAAGTGTAACCCACACGTTTTTAAGAAGAAATGAAAACAAAGCATAGAAATATCGAATTGTAGAGGCTTTCTTTTGCAATTGGAAATACATGCGGAGGAATTACACTACGTATAAATGTATAGTATGATGTCTTTTATATGAGTTTTAACTGAAATTCGCGAACTACTGTAGATAACAATTTGGATTTATCTGATAAGTCGGCTTAGTAATATCAAACATTGATTCCTTCTTTCCATTCCCTTAATTTGTCTTGGAATTTCATGGCCCTTGCTGGACTTGAAGATGGAACCGCCAAAATATCAATATTATTTGGTACATTACAGTGCTTAATATATTTCTCTGCTTTTTTCCCATTGCAAATGATTTTTTTGATGTGAGTCAGATAAGAAAAGTCATTGTACTCTTCATTGCAGATACTGCTATCTGAACTTCCAATTATATCACAATCTTTCAAGGTATCCCACAATCCAATTTGATAATCCTGCAAAACTTGAATCCTTTCATTATATCCCAATTCTTGCAAATCGATATCAAGTACACTGCTCATCAATTTCCAAAACTGGTTTCTAGGGTTTCCATAATATTGTTTTGTATCTCGTGATATTTCAGAAGGAAATGTTCCGACAATTAGTACTCTCGTATTTTCATCAGTTATGGGATCCATTGTTAATATTCTCCTTTTTATCTTATTTTATTGCAAGAGTATTTAGCATGAGCAGATTATCACTCATAACCACCATTCACTGTAACTGTGCTAACAAATCCCTTCCAAACTCAGACTTCACCAAAGCTTCGATCAACTTAGGTGTAACTTTCTCATAAACCTGTACATATTCAAGTGTTTCATCTTATCATTGATCTCCCATTCATTAAAACCATCAAGTATCCAGTTAGTCATAGCAAAAGATTTCTCTCCCTCTTCAATAGATCAAAAAAAAGAATAAAAAAACTACCTTAATGTCTCAAAGTCCCGACATCCTCAAATCCCTGCCTTTGACCAGTACCGGCCTGCTTGACAAGTTTTTCAGGGTGGAACAGCATGTTGACGACATTTAAGGCGTGCTC
>NZ_JAUVEY010000076.1:0-10358 GCF_030594565.1 Methanococcoides sp. | reverse complement strand
ATAACAACCTGACCAGCAACACGGCGACGGACAATACCGGCGACGGCATCAGTCTATCTGGTATCCCCTTCGGTCCTTTCAGTGGACCTTCCAGCTATAACATACTGACCGACAACACGGCGACGGCATCAGTCTAAATCTTTCCAGCTATAACAACCTGATTAGCAACACGGTGTCGGACAACGGCGAGGAAGGCATCGTTCTTCGTGATTCCAGCAACAACACGCTGGTCAACAACACTGCATCGAACAACGATAATTTCGGTATCTATCTGAATGGTTCCAGCAACAATCTCATCTACATCAATCACTTCAACAACACGAATAACGTTCTAGACGATAGTATGAACATCTGGAACTCAACAGAGATGCTATATTATACCTACGATGGTAGCAACTACTACGAGAACTATACAGGTAACTACTACTCCGACTACTCAGGTGCGGACAACAATGGTGACGGCATTGGTGACACACCCTATGAGGGGCGTGACAACTATCCACTGATGGACTGGCCGATTACATACGTGCAACCACCTGTGGCAGATGCCAATGGCCCCTATGTTGGTGATGAAGGTTCATCCATAACCTTTAATGGAAGCGGTTCCACCGATCCCAATGGAGTCATTGTTTTATATAAGTGGGATTTGGATGACGACGGAGAATTTGATGATGGTACAGGTGTTACTGTTCCGAATATATGGTATGACGACTATTCAGGGGCAGTTTCTGTCAAAGTTACCGATGAAGAAGGAGCCTCTGATATCGATACTACGACAGTAACTGTCAATAATGTTGCACCAAACATAACATCCCTTACCATGCATCCAAGTGAAGTAGTTAAAATTGACACTGAAATTAATTTAACTGCTACATTCACAGATCCCGGTTCTCAGGATACTCATACCTATACTATAGACTGGGGTGATGGAAACGAATCAGCTACTTTGGCCGTAGGTGTCCGTGCTGTGGATGCAAACCACACATATGCAACCACTGGCTTGTACAATGTCACATTAACTGTTGAAGATGACGAACTTGATAGTGATATAGAATTCAAGTATGTGATCGTTTGTGATCCAGATGGTGGATCTGTAGCCGGTAGAGGAAGTTTTGACTCACTTGCAGATGCATATGTGGATGAGCTGGACCTTAAAGGCATGGCAACATTCGAATTCGATTCAAAGTACAAAAAAGGTGTACCGACTGGTGAGACGCAGTTCGAGTTCGAGGACGCGGATCTGAAATTCCAGTCAGACAGCTATTACTGGATGGTGGTTGAAGGTCACAAGGCTACGTACAAAGGAAATGGTACGGTAAACGGTGAGGATGACTATGAGTTCCTGGTATCGGTAATTGATGAAGATGATGACCTGTTCAGGATAAAGATCTGGAATGCAACAACTGTCATCTACGACAATAATATTGGTATCGATGGAGACTATGCAGATCCGATAACGGAGATAGAGAAAGGTAAAATCCGGATCAAGACATAATCGTCTGCAAATAGGGACTATTCGTGCACATTCCTGGTGATTAAGCCGGGAGTCGTGCATTCTTTTTTTGAGCTAGAGTTACGATGATTGCAGGATTTTATGATCAAGTATACTACTTTGTAGTTAGAGATACTTTATAGTTAAAGTCAAGAGAAAAACCAAATGGGGCCGGGGAGATTCGAACACCCGACCCTTGTTTTAAGATAGACAAATTTCCTTACGTAAAGCCTTTTCTTCATCTTGACGGAATTGTACCGGCAAAAAAAGATGGATGCATCAAGGAACTGAAAAGGATATGGATGTATCCGTCCCTGTTATTTAGCTCAAATAGACTCCTGCACCGACCCACCAGGTATCGTCGACCTTTTGGACGTAGCTCATTTTGGGTTCAAGGGTCATATTGTGGGATGGGTTGTAGTAGTGGTAGAAGATGAAACCGCCGCCTTGCTGCGCCAGAAGGATCTCGACTCGGGTGTAATTAACCCCGTATGGGTCATGAAGCCCGGAGAGATCGGTTCCAATCAACTGGGGCTGATAGGGGAGCGCCAGGGTCGTTCCATTATAATCGAAGGCGTAGATGTAGAGATTGTCGCGTACAAACGTACCACTCTGGTCATTGAACTCCGCGATCGCGGCATCCTTTCCGTTCGTATGGGCATACTCAATCGCTTCCCCTACAAAGGATTCCAAGCTCTCTCTTACCTGGGGATCTGTGCCCGCCCTCACAACCGGCGAATCCTCCTGCGGATCGTAGATGCCGGCTCCGATGAACCATCCCTCGTCCACCATCATCACGTAGCTGAGTTTTTGTTTGACCGTGAAATTATCTGCAGGGTCTACATAGAGATACCGGGCGAAGCCCCCGTCGGACTGTGCGGTGGCTGCCATATCCTGGATAAATGCGGTGCCGTTCGCATCAGTAATGTTCCAACGTTTTGTCCCAATGATTTCGGGCTGGAATGGAAGGGCCAGTGTGGTGCCCTCGGTATCGTAGGCGAAGATATAGAGTTCGCCGTCAACGAACTGGCCAGTCTGATTATTGAACTCCCTGAGAGTGGCTTCCTGTCCATGGACGTGCGCATATTCATAAGCTATCTCGACGAATGCCACGAGCTCCCCCGGAGATACAGTGGAACTGGAAGCTGGCGACAGTGCGTCGGTCGGCGTTGCTTCCGATTGGTTCAGAGGAAGAGTTGTATCGGTGTTCGTACAGCCGGCACCAAGGACAGCTATCAGCACGAGTGTAACTATAAAAAGGATTGTATAAGTTCTCATACATAAGAATTAGAGTTTACACTAATAAATATTAGGGCCTTTCAAGATTTCTTCAGAATTCCAGCCATAATCTTCTTATGATCACAATTTTGTTCCTAGTCCCACATCGCAATATGTTTTAACGTTGAATACAATATATTGAATGAGAGTGGAAATTGTAGAAAACAAAGCGATTTTTGGGACTTGTGGGGTCTACAGGGTAAAATCGAGAACGTGGCGAATTGAGACGAACAAACGGTTGCATTACGTCTGCAATGCATCGGTTGAAAGCCCGCAGAAGCCTACGAATTTTAGTCGTAGAAGCAGTCACGAGATATTGAGTCAATAAGTCGCATTTGTTTCTAAGAACATATATGATATAGGAGTGTTGCGACATGATCGAGCTGAAGAAAGTAATTTGCGTTCTATTAATCCTTGTAATGTCCTTTATAGTTGCAGGGTGTGTGCAACCAGATGATACTGGTGAAGATGAACAGGGTATAGTTGAGGAACAGACTGAACTGGCATCCCAAAGAGAATTTACTGCCTCACAGGTCAATTTAGCCGTTGAGCTAATCGAGGAGGAAGGGGAGCAGGCCTTCCCACAGTTCAGGGAGAAAAACAGTCAATGGTTCCATGATGATTTCTACATATTTGTCTGGAGAAACGATGGAATACGTGTGGTATATCCACCTGATGTCAGCGGTGAAGGGCAGGATGTGAGCAATCTTGAAGACTTCAACGGTAAACCAATAGGCCAGATATTCATAGACATGGCCCAGAGCGAAGAAGGAGAGGGCTGGATTGATTACTACTGGCCAAAACCCGATGAGACCGAGCCTTCAATGAAACACACATTCATCAAAACGGCATCCTTTGATAACCAAACCTATATTGTGGGATCAGGGTTCTACGTTGATGACTATATCTATACCGAGACCCTTGAAGACGTTAATTATACCCGCTATGGAAACATATCCGTTGGATATCTTATCCACCCAACAACAGTTGATGGGGATCTGGATATAGATTACAGCTTTACACATGTGATAATCGATGCAGGAAAGTCTATTGAACCTCACATAATGAAGAATCCCGAGGTATACTATGTTCTTGAAGGCGAAGGCGTGCTCTACATCGAAGATGTGCCATTTGAACTGAGCAAAGGAAAGCTTGTCCACATACCTGCAAACTCAAAGCAGTACACGGAGAGCACTGGGGATGTTGATCTTGTGATCTTTGTTATCGATCAACCTGCCTGGGCAAAAGAGAATGAACAAATCTTGGAGTGATCTATCATTCCACCTTTTTTAAAGAGGTAAATATTAGTATCTCATCCAGCATATTTTCTTATATTTGATTTGGAATCACCCAAGATCAGTATTTTTTTAATAGTTTCTGCAAAATTACCGTTCAGCTCCAAAGTCTTCCTTAGAAGATTATACTCAACGTCATTTCCAGGAAATAGCGTAAAATCCTTGTTTTCAGCATGTATCTTATCAAGCGATGCTATCTGAAATTGACACCCCTGTTCCTCACTTGCATTAAAGGAACTTTCATTCCATTCTCCAAACTGTGGGATTTGGTCTTGCAGATTCTCATCAGCGGCAGTCCTTGCAGCAACTTCGTTTGATAATGCATCCCATAACTCATCAACATCGGATAGTGTACCTTCGACTTTTATCAACCAGACTTCTTTGTTGGGACTGTGCTTGATTATTTTATATTTGCTGAAATAGTTAGAATTAAACAAAAAAGGTAAAAGTTCAGACCGATCTCTGAACTTTCTCAAACTCATCCTTTATTTCCTGTTCCGGCTCCTCATCAAATCTGGTAACCAGCAGGATAGCAATGCTGGATAGTACGAATCCCGGTACGATCTCGTAGAGATCGAAGATTCCGCCTGAGAGTTGTTTCCAGACGATGACCGTGATACCACCAATGAGTATTCCTGCAAGGGCTGCATTCCTTGTCATCTTCTTTGAGAATAGTGAGAAGATGATGGCAGGGCCGAAAGCTGCACCAAATCCTGCCCATGCATAAGCTACAAGTTCAAGGACTGAACTTTCCGGGTCGAGTGCGAAATAGTATGCAAGAAGGGAGATTCCGATAACCGTGAACCGTCCCATCCAGACAAGTTGTCTCTGGCTGGCATCTGACTTGAAGAGCAGCGTGTATATGTCTGTAAAAGCAGAAGATGCCACAAGTAACTGTGAGTCAGCAGTACTCATTATGGCTGCCAGGATCGCTGCCAGCATTACTCCTGCAACGACCGGGTGGAAGAGGCTGTTGACCATTACTATGAACACGGTCTCGCTTGTTGCTCCTGCAAGGAACTCGGGAACAAAGACCCTTCCGACAAGACCGATGAACACTGCAAATATGAGGGAGATGGTGACCCATGACATGGCTATTGCACGGGACTGCTTGATCTCCTCAGGGTTGTTGATGGCCATGAAACGCACAAGGATGTGTGGCTGTCCGAAATAACCGAATCCCCAGGCCATGAGGGATACTATTGCCATCAATGAGATCATGGTCCCGTCAGAACCTGTTAATGGGCTCAGGAGGCTTGGATCGATCGTCCTTATGATATCAGTTGTCGAAGAGATACCTCCAAGTCCGTTCATGGCTGTTAAAGGTACTAATGTAATAGCAAGGATCATGAGCAGGGCCTGGAAGAAATCGGTCCAGCAGACTGCCATGAATCCTCCCATGAAAGTATAGAAGATGATGGCAAGCACTCCGATGGTAAGCGCTGTGACATATTCGCCCCCGAAGACCGTGCTGAAAAGCTTACCGCCGGCAACGAAACCGGAGGATGTGTAGAAGAGGAAGAATATCAGGATGAACAGGGCTGAGATCGTTCTCAGGAGTTTGCTCTTGTCACGGAAACGGTTCTCGAAATACACTGGAATTGTGAGGGCATCACCTGCTTCCGTTGAATATTTTCGAAGCCTCTTGGCAACGAACTTCCAGTTAAGGTATGTTCCGATTCCCAGTCCAAGGGCGATCCATATCGCTTCCATTCCTGCAAGGTACGCATAACCGGGTAATCCCAGAAGCAGCCAGCCGCTCATGTCCGATGCCTCGGAACTTAAAGCGGTTACCCATTTGTTCAGTTTCCTGCCACCAAGAATATAGTCGGACAGGTTCTCGTTTCTCTTATAATAGTAAAAACCGATCGCTAGCATAAAAAGCAGATATAATGCAATTATGATCGCAACACTCTGATCTCCGGATGTAATTTCCATGATAAATGATCTCCTGTGGACATTGGTCCTTGAATTGGTCTTGAGATACAGTTTTGTCGTTATTAATATTATAATTTTTCTGTGAGGCATTAAAATCCTTGAATAACGACTGTTTTGCGAAGCGATTCTGCTCCACATTTAATAACTTTAATATAATATTATATCAAAAAATCTATACTTCCAAAAAGGTGTATAGAGATGTTACGAAAAACAATCATCATTTTAACACTCGCTAACAGAAACTTCATTACCCCAAGTCTCCAACCTCTCCCTCACATGAGCATTGAGAGTAAACGGCTTATCACTCTTAGCGTTCTGCTTCATGTAATGGAGAGTACCCTTCGAGAATCCCATCTTCTTCCTTGTTGCCATTCATCTCCCTCCAAAACAAGAATTACAAAGCTTTATTAGTGCATTTGTACAATTATTGTATATGTATATTCAGCGGGGGTTTTGGATTATGTTCACATTAATCAAAGATAAAAGAGGAATTTTAAATGGAATCTAAAAAAAATTCTTTATCAACGTATCTAAGTATCTTTTTAATTCTGGTCCTTATCAACACACTCCTTTCAAGGTTTGCAATTGTCAATTCCCCGATATCTCCGGCTCCGGGTGTATCTGGAATATATTTTGCGGTGGCTTTCATGATCGCTTTTGGGCTGTGGTATGGAATGTGGGGTGCTCTATCTGCCTACCTGGGCTGTCTGATAGGTGCGGGGACTCTTATCGACATGCCATTTTCAATGAATATCATATGGTCCCTTGCAGATTTCTGGCAGGTTCTTATACCACTTGTTGCCTTCGTTTCACTGGGTGCTGATATCACCCTAAAGACTCGGAGAGATGTGGCCATTTTTCTTGTGTTTGGGCTTTTCCTCAACAATCTAGTGGGTGCTGTATGGGGCTCTTCCACACTTGTTGCCGGGGGAATCGTCCCATGGTCTGAATTCGGGAATGTTTTCAGGGGATGGTTCATTGGCAATCTGGTTGTTACAATCCTTATAACTCCTCTTCTGCTCAGGTTCGTAACACCCCATCTGCGCAATACAAGGTCATATGTCAGGGGTTATTGGAGCTGATGCTCTTTATTCTAAAAATAATACATGATATAGGAGTGTTGCGACATGATCGAGCTGAAGAAAGTAATTTGCGTTCTATTAATCCTTGTAATGTTCTTTGTAGTTGCAGGGTGTGTGCAACCAGATGATACTGGTGAAGACGAACAGGGTATAGTTGAGGAACAGAATGAACTGGCATCCCAAAGAGAATTTACTGTCTCACAGGTCAATTTAGCCGTTGAGCTAATAGAGGAGGAAGGAGAGCAGGCCTTCCCGCAGTTCAGGGAGAAGAACGGTCAGTGGTTCCATGATGATTTCTACATTTTCGTCTGGAGAAACGATGGAATACGTATGGTATATCCGCCCAATGTCAGCAGAGAAGGACAGGACACGAGCAATCTTGAAGATTTCAACGGTAAACCAACAGGCCAGCTGTTCATAGACATAGCTCAGAGCGAAGAAGGAGAGGGCTGGATTGATTACTACTGGCCAAAACCCGATGAGACAGAACCCTCAAATAAATACACCTTCATCAAAGCGGCATCCTTTGATAACCAGACCTACCTTGTGGGATCAGGGTTCTACGTTAATGACTACATCTATACCAAGACCCTTGAAGACGTAAATTACACCCGCTTTGGAAACATATCCGTTGGATATCTCATCCACCCAGCGAAAGTTGACAGGGATCTGGATATAGATTACAGCTTTACACATGTGATAATCAACGCAGGAAAGTCTATTGAACCTCACAGGATGAAGAACCCCGAGGTATACTATGTTCTTGAAGGCGAAGGTGTGCTCTACATCGAAGATGTGCCATTTGAACTGAGCAAAGGAAAGCTCGTCCACATACCTGCAAACTCAAAGCAGTACACAGAGAACACCGGGGATGTTGATCTTGTGATCTTTGTTATCGATCAACCTGCTTGGGCAAAAGAGAACGAACAAACATTGGAGTAAATTTTCAATCCACTCCAAATTTGACAGTCTTGACCCTTTTCAAAATAGAATGTGTTCTCTTTTGCCCCATTTTTTACTTTTTTTGTCAGGAAATCCGATTTGACAGTTTCAATAAATTTACTCAAATTGCCATGAAATGCCCCACTTTGACCGCAAAATCAATCTATTTATCGCATCACGATTGGCATTAATGTACTTTTTTGACAATGCCTGTCAATAATCCGATTGTAGCTAATACTGCAATCCACAAGACAGCAAATTCCAATGAAACAAAAACCGTCAATATAGCTGGTACAACAATAACCAAGCGGAAAGCACCAACTATAAATTCTAAAGTGAAACCGTTTCGTCAACAAACCCGCTGACATCTGTTGTTTTTGACCTAGGCAGAACCACTAATTTGATATTTCCACTTAAGATTAAAAAATAATGGTGAAGATCACCTTCAGATTAATCGATTCTGATGTTCAAATCCTGGGCACCATATTGGAGATTTATGGGCTACAACGGTTTCATATTTGATTAAACGATTCAACTTTTTACACGTGTACTCATATCCCCTTTCGCTTGGAAAGTCATTCCAGCATTTAAAATGTTCACATAAGGTGCAATCGTCGCATTTTAATTCAGGGTCATGGTAGTCTTCCCATTCTCCACACCACGTATCGACATCAGTTTCAGGGAATCCCTCAAGGGAGGGAGCATGCTTCCGACACTCTCCTTTAGCTTCCGAATTTACATCAATTATTGCCCAATTTTTGCAATATAAGCATTTTTTTATTGAATCCATACTGCCCCTTATATACAAACTTCTCACTCGTATAAAAATATTTACACTAATACCGATTCACTGCAACACAGCATAAGACGAGAACTTCTTCTTTTTCATCAATACAGAAGCTGCACCACTCAGCGCATCAACCTGGTCGTCGTGCGAACCTTCCGGAAACTGCTCAAGCTCTGCCAGGAATGCATTGATTCAGCTACCCTGCACAAGCTTGGCATGCTTGAAGATATTCTGGATAAAAAATGGTTTTGACCATCAACAAATGCATGGTTGAAACTAAATATCAATATCCGATACATTTTTACAGAATGAGAAATGATTCTATATTGATGGCAGCTGCGAATAAATATCAACCTGTTGATCGTAATGCATTTAAATGTGATTTGATAGGTTTTAGAGAAGTACACAATCTTTCTAAGACACTTTCTCAAAAAATAAAAGATTCGGGATATGTTCCTGACATCATAATTGCGATAGGCAGAGGTGGCTATGTGCCTGCTAGGTTAGTATGCGATTTTCTGCTTTTTGATGACCTGACAACAATAAAGATCGAGCACTACAAAAGAGCCGCAGACATTCAAGAGACGGCAAAGCTAAAGTTCCCACTCTCTGTTGATATTCATGGTAAAAAGATCTTTGTTGTGGATGATGTTACAGATACGGGTAAAACACTAAGTCTTGCCGTAGAATACCTGGAACGCCTTAAACCAGCAGAGATTAAAACGGCAGTCCTCCAGCACAAAACATGTTCAGATTTCGTGCCGGATTATTATGCTAAAAAAATTATTAAATGGCGCTGGATCATTTACCCATGGGCTGCTTACGAAGATCTTGCAGGATTTACCGAAAATATAATTGCTGACAGGACTTTAACCCCTAAACAAATTTGTAATGAATTTGATGCCTGCTACAGTATAAATATAAAAGGATCTGATCTGACAGAAATACTTAATGACTTGAATGAAAGGGGACGTATAGAGTCTATTGATGATAAAAGGAATATACTATGGAGAAAAGCAAACGTTTCGAAATAAACCGTAGATAAGTGTATTACATGTCCTTTGATTTGCATAAAAAAGAGTTCTTTAAGGATGTTCCTTCATAGCGTTAAATTCAGCAGTAACCTTCACAACATATCCAACCTTACCCTCACAGGAGACAATAAAGGCTCAAAACAATACTACGAATCGGTTTGAAGTACTAAGCCTTGAGAAGTCCTCAATTAAGCGATAAAGTTATGACTTGCTGGAAGCTAAATGAGGACATTGCCTACAAGGGCGTTTATTCTTCATTCTATTCATTCATCTAAATAGGTTGGAAAGAACATACTTCTCCAATTCCTCCAAAAAAGCTCTAGAAATATGAATTTATGGAAGATAGTGAAATGAATGCCGAGGCATGCATAGAAGATCACGTATGGGGTTTTTGGGGCATTATTGGAGAAAAATGAGAGTTTATGGCTGAAATATTAGAATCTGGAAAAGTCTAACCTTGGTAATTGTTCCCAGAATTGTTTTTTATAAAAACCTCTTATTTGCAATTAT